>CALCCH010000494.1 GCA_937899855.1 uncultured Saprospirales bacterium
AGTCCACCACATCGAGTACCGCAGCACCCAGATGCAGAAACACCGCCGCCAGGTACGCTTGATGGCCATCGAGGCTGCCAAGGAAAAGGCACGGTTCTACTCCGATACGCTGGGATCAGCACTCGGTAAAATCGTCAATGCCAATGAATTCGTGAGTACCCCCACCCCCGCCTTTGACCCTCGAAACTACGCCAATATGGTGCAGAACCTAGTGGCGGAAGGAGTGGCGGCGGGGGATGGAGCTGGTTTGTCGGCCGGATTAATTTCCGTAAAAGCTACGGTTAACTTAACTTACGCCCTCCAAACGGAATGACGATGATCCAAGCCTTTTTACAACAAATTTATCCCGTGGAGGACGCCATTTTGGAAGCTTACCTTTCCCACTGGCGTCCTTACACGGTCCCCAAGAAAACCATCATGACGGCCCCCGGCGAAGTCGAACGCTACATGTATTTCGTCATCAAGGGCATCCAAAAATCCTATTACCTCGACGACCACAAACAGCACGTCATCGCCTTTGCCTACCCGCCCTCCTTTAGTGGCATCCCCGAATCTTTCTTCAACCAGTCGCCCTCCCGCTATTTTTTGGAAACCCTCACCGATAGCCACTTTCTCCGCCTTCCCTACGAGCAGCACCAGCAACTACTCACCGAGCACCGCCCCATCGAGACCCTATTTCGCAAAGCCACCGAGGCCTTCCTCACCGGCGTCCTCCAACGCCTCCACGAACTGATGGCCCACGACATGGAAACGCGCTTTCGCGACTTCGTCCAACGCAGCCCCCACCTCCTCCAGATGGTCGCCCAAAAAGACCTCGCCTCCTACCTCCGCATGGACTCCACCAATTTCAGTAAATTGATGAACCGCATCCCCATCCAACCCCGACCCTAGGTGGTGCCATACCACCTAAATCTTGGTCCACACCAAGATTTCCTATCCGCAGAAGGGGCACCTTTGAGGTACATTCGTTTACCAAACCCAATTACATGTCCCAACAAAATGCCTCGGCTACCCCTCGGTGGCTCGATCCCCAATTGTATCCCTTCTCCCCCAACTCCCTGACGCTCGCGGGGCGGCTCCACTACCTCGACGAAGGCGAAGGGGAAGTGCTACTTTTCGTCCACGGTACCCCGACCTGGTCCTTTCTCTACCGCCAATTGATTCGGTCCCTGTCCGGTCACTGCCGCTGTATCGCTCCCGATCACCTGGGCTTTGGTCGGTCCGAAAAGCCGCCCCAATTTTCCGGTACTCCCCAGGCGCACGCCAAAAACCTGAGTGCCCTCATCCGTCACCTGGACCTGCGCGACATCACGCTGGTCGTCCACGACTTTGGGGGGCCCAT
Organism: uncultured Saprospirales bacterium; assembly: GCA_937899855.1. Taxonomy (GTDB): domain Bacteria; phylum Bacteroidota; class Bacteroidia; order Chitinophagales; family Saprospiraceae; genus CALLVY01. The sequence continues at coordinate 1,343 of CALCCH010000494.1, forward strand.
CGGTCTGGGAGCGGGTCTCGAAAATGCCGATCGGATCAAACGGGTGGTGCTGTTCAACTCCTGGCTGTGGGCAACCGAGCAGGATCCGGGGGCTCAAAAAGTGGACCGCTTCGTACGCGGCTGGTTGGGAAAAATGCTCTACCTAAATTTCAACCTCTCCGCCCGTCTCCTGCTCCCCCAGGGCTTTGAAAATCGATCCAAACTGACACCCCAAGTTCACCAACATTACCGCCGTCCCTTCGCCAGTCGGCAGGAGCGTTGGGGGCCACTTCGGCTGGCCCAGGCACTGGTGGGTGCCTCCGATTGGTACCAGCAACAGTGGGAGCGATTGGACCGCCTGGCCGATCGGCCCTGGTTGATCCTGTGGGGTTTGCGGGACCAATTCCTCGGGCCGGAATACCTGGATCGCTGGCGCGCTCGCCTGCCGGAGGCGCAGGTCCAGACCTGGGACTGTGGCCACTTCGTACCCGATGAACAAGCCACCGCCAGTACGGCCGCCATCGAGGCCTTTTTGGAGCGCGGGACCCACCGGTTCTGACCTGGGCCGATTCCCGCGCCATCCCCACTTTTTTGTAATATTGCGAAAAAGAATGGCATGGCTAAGACCACCTATCAGCAACTACGGACGCAGCATACTTTTTCTCCACCCGCCGACTGGTGGCGGATCCGCACCATCGACCTACACACGGGCGGCGAACCCCTCCGGGTGATCCTCGAAGGCTTTCCCGAACTGCGGGGCAATTCGGTGCTGGAATACCGACGCGACTGTCGCGATCGTTTTGATCACCTCCGGCGGGCCCTGCTCTTCGAACCTCGTGGTCACGCGGATATGTACGGGGCGCTCCCCTTGCCCCCCAACGATGCGGAGGGAGACTTTGGCCTGCTTTTTCTACACAACGAGGGCTACTCCACCATGTGTGGCCACGCCATTATCGCCATCGCCACCTTGGCCGTGGAGTTGAATTGGGTGAAGGGGGGCGAGGGGGAGATTCCCTTATCCATCGATGCCCCCTGCGGACGCATCAAGGCCTACGCGCGGGTGGCAAAGGGGCGGGTACGGGGGGTACGCTTCCACTGCGTACCGAGCTTTGTGGTGGGGCTCGACCGGACGGTAGACGTTCCGGGCTGGGGTCGGGTGACTTACGACCTGGCCTACGGCGGAGCTTTTTACGCCTACGTCGAGCTGAGCAAAAACCGATTTGATTTCGATTTGGGTACTGCCTTTTACCGTACCCTGATCGAGGCGGGAATGGCCATCAAACGGGCCGTTGCTCAACACGACCCGGACATCCAACACCCCTTCGAAGCGGAGCTGAGTTTTTTGTACGGAACCATCTTTATCGACCCCCGACGACAGGCCTCGGGTTGCGACAGTAAGAACGTGTGCATCTTCGCCGAGGGGGAGGTAGACCGCTGCCCAACCGGCTCGGGAGTCTCGGGACGGATGGCCATTCATCACCGGCGGGGGGAGCTGGCGGTGGGGGAAAACCTGCGGATCGAAAGCATTACGGGTTCCGTGTTTCGGGGGTCGGTTGTGGAAGTGGTGGACTACGGTCCTTACTCGGCGGTAATACCGGAGGTGGAAGGAACGGCCCACATCACGGGTACCCATACCTTTGTCATCGACCCGGACGATCCGATGCGGGAAGGTTTTCTGCTGCGTTAAACTGGGGTCAGTGGCCCTTAAGCTGACCGGGCGACAGCCCGAAAAAGCGTTTGAATGCCGTACTGAAATGCTGGGGGTTTTTGTAGCCGACGATCTGAGCCACCTCAAAGACGGAGCGTCGTTCCTCCTCCAGCAGGAAACGAGCCTTGCGCATTTTCAGTTCGTGCCAGAAGCCGAAGACCGTTGTACCGAATACTTCTTTAAAGCCCTTTTTAAGGGTATAATCGTTGGTGCCCACTTGACGGGCCAGATCGATCAGGCTAAAGGGGCCGTCGAGCTTATCGAGAAGGATTTCCTTGACGGCGTACATTTTGTCTACGTCCGCTTTTTTGAGCGTCCGCCGGCGGGGGTCCTCCAGGCGTCCGACCTGCTCCAGCTGGAGCAGCAGCAATTCGATGACCTTGGCTTCGAGGAACATGCGTTTGAACATTCCCGATCGTTTGCAGTGCAGGATTTCGTGGATGATGCCCTTCATCTGGGGGCTGATGGGCAGGTGCTGGTGGATCAATTGGGCGGACTGCCCCCGACGCAACTGCTCTTTGAAGCGGCGAAAGGAGGCGTACTCATCGGGGAGGAATTTGAGAAAAAAGGCGGGCGCGAGGTTGACCTCAAAAATACGCAGGCTTTGGAGGGCGCCCCAGTTCATAAAACCTTCGAAACCACGGGTGTAAAGGATGTTGTGCTCGTTGGACTTAAAGCCAATTTCCCGTCCAAACTGTCGAGCGATCGCCTCGGAATTGCCCTCCAGGGTAAAGTGCAGCTCGACCGTTTCGATGTCGCTCTGGACGAGAAGGCGGGTATGTTCCTTGAGCGATAAATCTCCGTAGCCGATGTGTACCCCGTCAAAGTTAATTTCGTGGTACTCCCCCACCCCCATCAACAACTCCGCCCGGTAGGTGCGCTCCGAGATGGTGGAGGTAGGGTCGTAAAAATAATCGGGATAATGGGCCTCCAATAACATTTCCCGCAAATCGGCACTGTGTACTCTGGTCTTCATTATTCCTTTTGGCGTAGGTTTTATTCCCGCTGGCGTAGGCTCCGGGGAATGGGTTTGCTTATCTTGCCCCAATAAAATTAATTAGAATTTATCTAAATAAGCAAGTAACAAGCCTTATTTCCTCACGAAATCCAGGACTCAATGCCGACCGTACCCAAGTGGATGGCCAACGGAATGGAAAAGATTTTTAGTGGTCTGATGAGCGATGTCCTCGTGACGCAGACCGATTACCCCGCCCCTCGTCTCAAGCGCATCCGCTTTGTGGGGGACTTGGGGGATCGCCCTTTTCATCCGGGGCAAGTCATCGAATTTAGGGTGGGGGATCGGGATTTTCGCCACTACACGCCCGCGCATTACGACGCGACGGCGGGCATTTGCGAAGTGTTGTTTTACCTCCACGGTCGGGGTCCCGGCAGTGCGTGGGCGGAGGCCCTGCGGGTGGGCGATCGGGTAAAGTTGATGGGGCCGGGGGGGAAAATGAAATACCGCGATGAACTGGCCCAGCATTTTGTCTTTGGCGACGAAACGACCCTGGGGCTCCTACAGCTTTTTCAAAGCCACGCCCAGCAATGCGGACAGCACCTGGAGGGCTTGTTGGAACTGAATGCCCGTTATCAGGCCTGGCCGGTGGAGCTGGGGCTCGGGGCGATGGTGGTCGGTAAATCGACGGTTCCGGCGGCGCGGGAGGCGGTAGACCAAATCCAGAAATGGTTGAACGCCGAGCCGCATCGCAAGTCGGAAACCGCTTTCTACCTCTGCGGAAGGGCCCAATCCATTCAACAAATCCAGCGGGTACTCCGCTTCTGCGGGATCGACCGCCGGCGGATCACAAGCCATCCCTACTGGGCCGACGGGAAAAAGGGTTTGTAAATTTCATCACTCCAAATCTTGCCTCATGAGTACCTTGACCATCAAGATCCTCTTCTCCATCTTTTGGCTGGCCACTGGCTTTATCCGTTCGCCTTTCGCCCGCCGCAATAAAAGCAATACCATCACCACCGACAACAAGACGGGGGTAGAAAAAATGACCCTCTTTGGTACCATGCTGGGCTTGATGCTCCTGCCCCTGGTCTACCTCCTCACCCCCTTGCTGGCCTTTGCCGATTACGAATTACCGTCCTTCGCTCCCTTTATTGGAGTCGCCCTGATGCCGTTCACC
>CALCCH010000495.1 GCA_937899855.1 uncultured Saprospirales bacterium
CCGCCGGATAGTAAGGACTCGGATCGTGGGAATAGGCACTAGTGGTATAGCCAAAATAATCCGGGCAGCCCCCGCCTTTACGGACGAAGGACAGGCGCACTTGGTCCGGTTGAATTCCGCTTGTCTTTTTGAGGGAAGGATGAAGCGACTGATTGCCATCAACGGTATAGGCCAGTTCCAAGCCCGGAGCGTAAAAGACGATGGTGGATGCTTTTCGTTCGATCCGCAGCAGGTCATCCGAACTCAAGGTAAGGGTGTGATGCGCCACCGAATTGCCTTTGATGTAAAACGACAAGCGATGGTTGGAACTTTTGTACAACAGTCGAGCAATCGCGTGGGAAGGCGCCGGGAGTTTTCCCCGGTAAAACCCAAAATCGACGCGGCTGGCCCCATTGTAGACGTACTCCCCGTAGCCGTCTTGCCCCCGCCCCAGTTCGGCCGTCGCGACGTGGTGGTTGCCATTGGTCGTCGTAGAGACACTCTCCCACTCCGCGGGATAGGTAGCCAGATCGGAAACGTACAGGGCCAACTGGTCCGTTTGGATACCGGAGCCGTCCTGGAAGTAAATTTGTAATCTTTTGCTAAGATCCGTGTTCAGCGGACTCACTGTGATTTGATCATTGATCAAGAAGGCAAAGGTCCCACTGAGTCGCCGCTCTAGGGTCACCACATCTCCATTAGCCAAGGCCCCGGGGAGAAAATTAATGGCAGTTCCGTTCTGAGAAAGTATGGCGTCACCATTGGAGGCCAGCTGTAGGGAAAAGAGGGGAACGGTAGCCGCGGCGTCATCCGCATCCCAGTACCCAATGGTGGCCATTTGCCCCAGGTAACTAAACTCCAAGGCGCTGGCCTGGTCGGGCAATACCACTTCGTTGGATAAAAAACCACCATCCCAGGTCAAAGGCAACTGGTCGTAGGTAGGAGAGTTGGCTTGGAGGCCAACAGCGTACAGTAGACTGCCCCACAGGCATCCGATCCTCAGCATCGTAGACCAAGTAAAGGGAATAGACCTCAATGATAATACCGTTTTCATAGAATATTTTTTTAACTAAATTTACAAGCTGGGTTCACCAAAGGGCTTACCCGTGGACACCGCTCCACCCGCTATAGGTATGCCAACCACGGGAGTTCACCGCTAGTTGGTGACCGGGATAAAATATTGCGGATCAGATAGTTGACCGGTCTCGTCTTCCAAAATCACTTCGACATGAATACTGGGATAACCCTGGACCTGCCCCAGATCGAGGAACAAGGTCTTGCCACTGATCACCAGATTGCCACTGGCGATGCCGTCCGCCAGCGACCATACCGCTTGGCCGTGGTCGGTAGCCCCGGGCGTCGTTCCCAACTTGACGTGGACCTTAGCCAGATGGGTCAAGCGAAACAGATTGACGATCACTTTTTTGTTAAACCATACTTCTTCCAAGCTACGGTCCGGATCGGCGGAGATGGCCGCAATGATCTCCGGAGGATTCTCCGCCGCGACTTCCATCACCAGGGAGACCTTTCGAGCGGGGAGGATGGACGTATCTTGTGCCAGCATGGGGGTAGCCAATACCAACAGTAAAAACAGGTGGTATAGAAATGGTAATTTTTTCATGAGGTGGTGTTTTAGATGTTTCAAATTAGCGCGCATAATTGATTTGGTGTTTGGATACCAGTCGGCGACCGGTGGGGTTTTCCGTGGTTTCTTGGTACACTTTCTCCAAGCGCCCCAGGGCATCGTATTGGTATTCCGTAAAAATATTTTCAGCATCAAGGACAAAGCGCAGCTCGTCGGTCTCCGGGTCGTAGACGTAGGAGGTCACGGCCGCGTCGAGGGGCGCAAACCGAAAATCGTCGAAGTAGGCATCACTCGGGCTGGCGGCCAAATTGGTTACGCCCACAGTCAGGCGCCGACCGACCGGTATAGACGCTTCGATTTCCACATCCAGATCCAGCCGTACCCAATTCCCCGCCCGCAAGGTATAGGCATCTCCCTTTACCTCGCGGTAAGCATTGACGGTGGGCCCCAGGATGTTACCGTTCATATCCGAATAGTGAGCAAATAGTTTTTTCGAGGCCAGGTTCCCATTGTCGTAAAGCCAGACCTGGGCCCGGTAGTGTTTATCCCGGCGGAGGTCCGAGTCGACCGAAGGGTTGATGATAAAGCCGTACTTATTGGGCGGTACTTGGGTGCTGTTGCTACCGGTATGGGCAAAGGTCGAATCGGTATTGGTGATGCCGTTGAGGTTACGGACCTCGCCACCGTAGTGGCCCGTACTACCGATGGGATCCTCGGCACCGGAATAGTAGAATTCGGTATACCTCGAATGGCCACAGGTGGCCAGGACCAGGGTCTCATCGTAACCCAGCTTGGTCGCCGCGTAGTTGTCATTGACATCCATCCGCTCCAGGGCCTGAGAATGATGATCGTAACGATCGATCCGATTCAACCTCAACCAACTCGATCCATTTTGTGGGGTATTGGTGACCCAGTCAAAATTTTGATCCACGGGCGCGGGATAGTCACTGCTCGTACCGTCGGGCCGCTGGGTATTGCCCTCCCAGACGTAATTGGCCTTGGGTCGGAAGACCTCCTCCCCCACTGGCGTTTGGGCATTGGTATAAAAATCCCCCGCCCGCTCCCGGTACAGCCAGTCCTCTTCCCAGGTGTTGATACTGGCCGACAAGAGCCCCAACTCGTAGCCGTTTTGATTGATCTCCGACACCTGGGTATAGGTCGACTGGACCAACATGTGGTGATGCTCCTCATCGTCGACCTTGGAGCCCATCGCGGGGTATTTGCTCGCCGCCAGCCAGCGAATCGTCTTTAAGCGACGACCATTGGCATCCGTATCAATGCGGGTCGTATTTTCTCCCGTAAAGAAATCAAAGACCACGTAGTCCGTACTATTTTGGGAGCCATTGCTTTCCGTAATCACTTTCTTTAGTACCGAAGGATAGCTGTGCTTTTCGGTAATCAGCGCCTTGTACGGCTCCGCGCTGATGCCAAGAATTTCGTAGTTGTAAGCCGCGTATCCATCTACCCAACAGTTGGAGTTGCCAAAGGCCCGGGTACGCGAACGGATGGAGTGGACGACCTCTTTGGTGATGCCCTGACGATTGGGGGGGACGTCGTAGTATTCGTAAGTCTTTTTACTTTCCAGGAGGCCCTGGGAATTATAGCTTTCCACCGCTAGTGGTCTCCCCAAGTAATTGGTCTTGTCGAGCACCTGATTGATAAAGGTTCGGGCACCGTTCGTCTGTGGGTACTCCGTATTGTTGACCTGGAGGTGGGTAGCCTCGTCGTAAGTTTCAAATTGGTATTTGGTCTTGCTGACAAAGCTCCCGTCCTTGGCCTTTTCCAGTACCATCACGTCCGAATAAGTCACGCCCGGCCCCACCCCGCCGATCGAGGTATTGCGGGCATCGCCCCACTCGAATAGCAAGGCTCCCTTATCGACCTCCAGAGCCGGCGGCTCCAAAGCCGTTACCCCCGACGAATACCCGTTCCCCTGAACGGACTTCTCGTAGTGGTATTCCTGGCTATACTGTACCTCGTCATTGCCATTGAGTACTTGAATTTGCTGCACCCTAATCCCCCCGCCAAAAACGGCGGACTCCCCACCAACGTTACACACCGTTTCGTGGGCCTGACCAATCGTCCGGAGCACGACCGCGGTAATAATCAGGTGGGAATCGAAAACGGGATAAACGGTACTGCTAAAATGAGCTTCAAATTCTCCACTCGGTAGGGTATTGATGTTCGTCACCTCGTAATTTTCACAGTATTCCTGCCCGGCATTGGGATCGCCGTTGAAATCGTGTCGGGTCACCAAACTCACCGATCGGTTGTTGTTTTTAGCTTCCTCTAAATAGGCTTTGAGAGCTTGCCCCCGATCAGTATTGGGAATCTTAATCTTTTGTGCGCCGTACTCGGCCGTAAAAAACTCCGCGCTGTAGTCCAGCGGCGAGGAAGATTGAAACGAACGCAGTTGATCGTAGGCAATACTAAAGTCACCATTGGCCACGCGGTAGTAACGGTCCGTTTCGTAGTTCACCTTAATTTTACCACCCACCGGTAGTTCGATCGAACGCAGGCTCCAAGCAGCCGGATCAAGGGTCGAGCAGGTCACCTTGCGATGCTTGGGATAGCGGGCACCCATTGGCCCCACCAGTTCCACATCACCTTTGTAATAGCCCCAGCGATCGTAGGCATCCCGGGCAAAGTTGGGATTCGCCAGTGGATTGTAGTGATCGTAGCCAAAGTTGTAAGCCGGCAGGGCCGAGCTACGTCCCTGACCAAAGAAGCGCAAACTTTGTAGGGTCAGCTTGCCCTGCCCAGGTGCCACGGAATTATCGGTCCCCCTACAAAGCGTGTAATCGTAATTGAACTCAATAATCCGTAGCGCTTTTTGCTCGATCGTGCTGTTGTAGTCCGCCGCGAGGTAGGGCAGGTGCGTACCATCCGTTGCCGCATTCCAATCGACCCCCTTATCCACCAAATGCCCGCTGGCGAGTAGGGCCTTGACATCTTCGTTGCGCAGCAACACAATCTTATCCGTTTTTAGCTGATCAAACGTATAATCATTAGCGTTAAGACTGGCATCCAAGGCATCCTTACTAGCCCCCCGACCGTCCAAACGTTCGCTTTGGAAAAACAGGGCGGTGTGGGTGCGGGTCTGGATACAGTTGGGATAAAAAAGTTGCTTTTCGCCAAAAGTCGCCCCCTTGGTGCTAAGGGTAGGGTCGAAGTCGTAGCCCGTGTAAGGCCCTCGGAAGGGATAAGGTTTATCTTGAGTGTGGTTGCCGTAGGCAAAGCGGATGTAGCTTCCATAATCCGCCGGATCACAACGGCCATTGTCGTTGCGATCCAGGTAGTCCGGACCGAGCTGGGCGGTTTGCAACCAAGCGTAGGGATAGGCCGAAGCCTTGCGCTGACGACTGTACGCCTCGGCGGGGCTCGTCTGCTCTTCCAACTGCCCGGCCTTTAAACGTTCTGCTTCAAAGTTGACGCTTTCTTCGTAGCTGATAAATACCGGTAGCCCGTAATGGTGCTCCACCCCACTTTCGTCGGTGACCTTAAAGGCGTGGACCTTGGAATTGCCGAAATCGCTTTCTACGTAATTGGGAGGAATATTGAGGACAAAATTCTTGACCTTTTTGGTAGCCTCCGGGGAA
>CALCCH010000496.1 GCA_937899855.1 uncultured Saprospirales bacterium
AGCTGCCCCGGCACGGGAACCGGCAAGGATTATTCGAACCAGACCCTCACCCGGGTCAACTTTTACGCCCTGGGGGAAGACCTGACGGGAGCCAACTTTGCGGGCTCTACGCTGATCGCCTGCGCCTTCGACCGGGTAGACCTCACCGATGCCAATTTCACCGGAGCGGTGTTCCAGCCCGACTCCCTGGGTACCGTCACGAGTTTTAGCGCCGCTACCTTGACCAATACTTGCTTTACCCAGACCAACCTGGCCAACGTCAATTTCTTTTACACCGTTTTTGACAACACCGACTTTACCTGTGCCGATATCGCCAATTCCACCTTTGGGCCCATCATGATTTTTGCGGGCGACACCAGTACGCGCACCAAGTTCAACTACGCGCAGATTGCAATGGCGGATTCGCAGTACCTCTTCCCACTCAATAATTTTGCGCCCAGTGACTGGACCAAAACCGATTTTTCGTACGCTCGTTTTAACGGCCTGAGCGAAAGCAATTTTCAGCCCCGGGGCAAGGATTTGAGCTACGCCAAATTGGCGGGCATCCACCTCCCCGCTTACGACCTGAGCCACTGTACCCTGACCCAGGCGGACCTCACCGGAGCCACCCTAAACTACGCCAATATGGACAGCATCGTAGCCTACGGGGTACGGCTCGATTCGGCCAGTATGCTCCAAACTTCCTTGCGGGGAGCGGATTTTTACAGCACGGAATTTCCGGGATCCAGCTTCGTCAATGCCGCGATGAATAGCGTCACGCTCAAAAATGCCAACGTAAAAAACGGGGTGTTTACGGGGGCCATACTGAATGGGGCACAGGCCCAGAACGCCAGTTTTAACTACGGCAACTTCCAAGGCGGAACGAGCTTACCGACCACCAAACTAACGGGGGCCGATTTTTCGGGGGCGGACCTAAGTTACGCCCAGTTGGACCGCGTGAGCTTCAACAACAACTTCTTGATCGACAGCAAATTTCAGTACCTCGACGCGAGCAATACTCAGTTCTTTGACCTCATCATGACGGGCGCCGATTTTTACAACTCCACCCTCCAGGAAGTCAGCTTCCGGGGCGCCACCCTACACAACGCCAATTTTAGCTCCTGCACCTTCAACAAACTGACCAACGGCAACGGCGTATCCTTCGAGTGCGCCCTCCTGGGGGGCGCCAATTTTGCCAATGCCGTGGTCAATATGGCCGACTTTTCCTACGCCGTCATTCCCCCCGATACCGCCTGCTGCCTCCTGGTGGACAGCTCCTACAATTGCGGTACCGACCCCTGGGATGGCTTGGTTTACGGTGCCACCACCCTCCCCGTACTGACCGTCCCCGTGCCCTGCCCCGACGGACGCAGTACGGCCATCTGCAGCGGCACCCAGTGGCAAATTCCCAACTGGCAGACCAACCAGTGCAACCCCGACAACAAGGAGGTGACCGTTTGGGCAGCACCCGATTGTAATGGGAACCGCGATACCACCGGCATCACCATCACCGACCCCAGCCTCAAGCAATGCATCGCCGACCAACTTTTTGACGGCGACACCACCCAGGTCATCACCCACGACCTGGCCCTCACCATCACCTCCAAGATCTGTGGCCACATGGGAATCAAACACCTAACGAGCCTAGACTCCATTCACAACCTGCTCTACCTCGACCTCACCGCCAATGACCTGACCCTCGATCAGTTCAGTACCCTTTCGACCAGGCTGACCACCCTCAAGGTACCCTACAACAGCTTGACCAGCATCAGCCTTTCCTCCCACCAGTCCGACATGCTCTTCCTCGACGCCTCCAACAATCAGATCAGCTCGATCAACTTGGCGACCAGCTACCTCACTTACCTCGACCTTTCGCACAATCAATTGGCCAATTCCCTGGCCAGCATTGAGCTGTTTACCGACCTCAATTACCTCAATCTATCCTACAACAAACTGACCGATGTCGGCCAATTGGACGGCTTGCAAGACCTGGGCTCGCTCTTTTTGGACAACAACCTACTGACCAATATCGGTGATCTGGGCGACCTGTGGAGCTGCGGGCGGGGCGTTTTGTACGAAATCAATTTGCAGAACAACGATTGCTTTGAATGCAGCAGCCTCGATCCCAGCGGTAACTGCTCCCAGTACGACATCGTTTCCATGAGCTTCTGTGAATGCCAACCCTCTTGTACCAACTGTGGTACCACGCAATAAGCTTTTATCCACCTACTCACCTCAAAATTCCAATCATGCGACAATTCATAGTTTCTTCCCGCAAATACTGGTTGTTCGCCCTACCGGTGCTGCTGGGCCTGATTCAAGTCAGTTGGCAGACCAACGGCGATCAAGATCCCTCCCTCTACTCCTGCCCCTACTGCGACATCGCCGGGGCCGACTATTCGGGTCGTGACCTCAGCAATGCCAATTTTAACCCCGCCAACCTGCAGGGCGCTAATTTTAGAGGCGCCATCCTGAGGGGAACCATCTTTACCGACGCCAATTTGGTGGACGCTGACTTTACCGATGCCAAGCTCGGTGACTCCCGCAATGGCCCCACGCTCTTTATCAGCGCCGACCTAGAAGACAGCAACTTCGAAGCGACCTACGTCGGGCGCTCGGATTTTCAGTACGCCGACCTCACTTGTGCCAATTTTTCCAATACGGACCTCTCCCAGTCGGTATTCGGCCCCCGCTTGTATTTCGAAACAGCGGGCGACTGCCGCCCCAACTTTAGCAACAGCATCCTCAATTGTGACTTTGTCGAATACTGGGAACAACTCGACTTAGAGGGAGCGACGCTCCCCGACTGCGCAGCCTCGGCCCCGGAAGCCCCGGAGTCGGACTACGCCGAAGACTACCTCGTCGACCCCATCAACGGAAGCGATACGCCGAGCTGTGGTACCCTAGCCGCTCCCTGTCAAACCATTCCCTACGCCCTAGAGCGCTGCAGCGGCTCCAACTGTCAGGTACAACTGGAATTTGGTCAGTACCAACTGACCAGCAGCTTGACCCTCCGCGATGGGGCCAGTATCATTGGGGGTTACGTAAATGGCATTCGCAATTCGACTTTCCAAAGCCGTATCCTGCCCGCTGAGGGACAGCTGACCCTATTGGGCAGTGCAATCAATAGCAAAACCAATCTCGAAAACTTGATTGTGGAGGGCCCCGATCTAAGTAGCGCGGGAGCGGCCTCGAGGATTTTACAACTGAGCGACAGTCCCAATCTGCACTTCGCACAATCGCGTCTGATCTGTGGCCAGGGAGGGCCAGGGAGCAACGGAACCACCGGGTCCTTCGGTAGCGATGGCCCCCAGGGCAATGACGCTACCGAAACGGAGGGGGGAAAGAGAAAATGGAACGAGGCCTGCTCGATCACTTACGGTGGAATAGGCGCCCGACAAGGGGTAATGGAAGTGACTTGTTTTCCTTTTCCACCAAAATGCCATTGTACCTACACCCCCTACGAATCGGGAGGTGGCAGCACAGCTAATGGAGGGTTTGCCCCACCAACGAAACCCGGCACCTCGGAATGCTACCGCTGCCTGGGACGTAAGGTGGCCAGCAGTCCAGAGCCGGGGGTCGATGGCGCCAATGGTTCTTGTGGGTCGGGTGCGCCCAATTCCGGCAACAACATCGGCAGTTTTGAAGGTACCACCTGGCAGGCTAGTCGGGGCAATCAGGGCGGCAAAGGAGGAGCAGGTGCCGGAGGAGCTGGGGGTGGCCAGGGAGGCAATTGTGGTTATTGCGACTGTGTTTGTACCAGCCGGTGGATCCTCTTGGGCAC
>CALCCH010000497.1 GCA_937899855.1 uncultured Saprospirales bacterium
GGTCAAAGATGTCCACGATGGTCTTGGCCTGCTCGGCAGTGAGGGTCAAGGGGGGCAACAAGCGCAGTACACAGTCGGCGCGGCCTCCCGTCTCCACGATCAAGCCTTCGCGGAAACATTCCCGCTGGATCCGACTGGCCAGGGAGCCATTGGTGGGATAGGAACCCAGCGCATTGGGCTTGGCCGTCGTATCGACAATCTCGACGCCAATCATCAAGCCCCGTCCCCGCACCTCACCGATTACCGGATACTTTTCCTGTAGCTTGCGCAGCTTGGTCATCAGGTAGTTCCCCACCTGTGCGGCATTATCGACCAATTGGTGGTCCTGGATGTACTGGATCACGGCCATACCGGTGGCCATCGCCATTTGGTTGCCCCGGAAAGTACCCGCGTGGGCACCGGGGCCCCACTGATCCAGGTAGTCGCGGTACATCACGATCGACAGGGGCAAGCTGCCGCCAACGGCCTTGGAGCTGACTACCACGTCGGGAATGATCCCCGAGGCCTCAAAGGCAAACATGGTTCCCGTACGGCCGATTCCCGCCTGTACCTCATCGATGATCAGGGGGATTTCGTAGCGGGCCGTGATCTTGCGAATCCCACGGATCCACTCGTTGGAAGCCGGAATCGAACCCCCTTCGCCCTGCACCACTTCCAGAATAAAGGCGGCGGGCAGGTTGACGCCACTGTGCGTATCCCGGAGCAAATTCTCGATGTAGTGTAGCGATATCTCCTCGGCTTTGGCACCACCCACTCCAAAAGGACAGCGGTAGTGGTAGGGGAAGGGCAGGAAGGTAACGTCCTTCATCAGATTGTGAATGGCCCGCTTGGGAGATTTAGCCCCCGTCATGGCCAGGGCACCGTGCGACATTCCGTGGTAGCCTCCCTTGAAGGTAAAAATGCCCCGCCGTCCGGTAGCGGTCTTGACCAATTTGATGGCCGCTTCAATGCCATCGGAGCCACTGGGGCTACAAAACTGGATTTTACACCGGCCTTGCATCTGGGGTGGGAGGATGCTCATAATCTTGCTGACAAAGGCGTCCTTAACGGGGGTGGTGAGGTCTAGCGTATGGAGTGGCAGTTTGGTATCGATACAACGGCGGATGGCCTGTAAAATCGTGGGATGGTTGTGTCCCAGGGCTAGCGTACCCGCACCGGAGAGACAGTCCATAAAAATACGACCGTCGGTATCCTCCACAAACATTCCCTCCGCCTTGGCCATAGCCAGTGGGAAACGACGGGGATAACTCCGCGCGTTGGACTCGGTAGCCGCTTGGCGATCGAGGTATTCATTGCTTTCCATTTCGTAGGGGGAAGGGCGAAGCGCCCACTTTTTTTCTAAGCATTCAACCGCTTTGGTGAGCAGGGGCTCTGCGGGGCGATAGTTATGTTCTTTGAGCATGAGTTTTGATTTAACGGTTATACATGGTGAAGGGATCCAAATGCGCTCGCTAGGAGGGCACCGCTTTAGTGGGGGTGGCCCGGCGCTGGCGACTTTGGGTTTTATGATGCTGTAAGGTATCGTTGAGCGACTGTAGGATGAGCTGGGAGCGCAGGGCCAGCAGGCTAAAGGAGCCCGCATCGCCCATACCGTGGGAGGATTCGCACAGCCCGTTGAGGAAACAGGTCCGCAGGGCCTCCCCCTTCATCGTCAGGGAATAATCGTAGTTGGTATCGATACAGCCCGTTTCGTCGAGCTGGATGGCTTCAATCAGTGGTTGGAGGATACGGGGATAAGGCTCCTCATTCTCCCGGGTGCCGATGTTTTTGAACCCGGTGGCGAGGATCACTAATCCGACCCGTTCGCGCACGGCCTCCTCCCGCTCCAGTTTGTCGATCGTCAGCATCAACTGGCCATCCTCCCGTACTTCGACCCCGGTGACGTTCGCACTGCGGTGGACGACAATCTTCTCGCGTTGCTGAATCTTCTGCTGGTACATGCGCTGGTACAGTCGATCGAGTACGTCCGCATCGCTGGCCGAATAATTGGTGTAGTGTAAGTCAGCAATCAGCCGACGCTTGGTGGGGCGATCCGAGGCGTGGAACAGATCGACGAAGTCGGGGAAGTAAACCTCGCCGGTGAAGGGATTGACGTCTTTCTGCTTGTAGCCGTAACAACGCTTGATCCCGATGACGTCAGATTGGGGAAAACGCTCCGAAAGGTGTAGCATAATTTCGACGGCACTCTGGCTCCCCCCCACCACAGCAATGCGGTCCAGGCTGTCAAGGGCCAGCTCGTTCAGGGTCTTGAGGTAGTGGTTGAGGTGAATGGCCCGCGGCGATTCCAGTCCGTCAAAGACGGGGGGCAGGTGGGGCGTGCGGCCGGGAGCAACCACCGCCATCCGGGCGTGGTAGGTCTTCCCTCCCCGATCGGTCAGCTGGTAGATGCGTTGCCCGTCGTGTTCGATGCGCTCGATGCGCACGACCGGCGTTTGGTACTGCACCAAATGGTCAAAATGACCGGCTACCCAACTGATATACTGCGCGAATTCAATGCGCAGGGGCAGGTGAAAATTGGAGTTGAGGTGCTGAAAAAACCTTCCCTTTTTGTGGAGAAAATTGGTGAAACTGTAATAACTCTGGGGATTCCGGGGCGTCACCAAGTCCCGGAGGGGGTGGTTTTGAATATCCGAGTCTTCAAAAAGCATATTTTCCTGCCAGGTAGCGTCGGCACGCGCCTCCAAAAACAATGCTTTACCTTGAAAAGAAAGTTCTTCCATCGCAATGGCCAGGGCAATATTTGCCGGGCCAAATCCGACGCCGATAACATCGTAAATATACATTTGCTAAATCGTTATGCGTGATTAAAAAGAGGGCACAAAATGCCGGATTTCTACTCAATGGTTACTGATGATTGGGAATCCGCCGAAGCCGCTTCGAGTATCGGTACTTCCGAGACCGTAAAACTGCTCATCGTTCGGTAGCCCAGTACGTGGTCGTCCCAAACCGCTTCGTTGATGCGCAGGCTTTGAATCAGCCTCGACTCCCACATCTTTTTGATGACTTGGTTGCCGATGGCCATTCCGATGGCCTGCCCAATGCACTTGTGGACTCCGTAGCCAAAGGTCATCAGGGGCATCTTCTTACGGTTGAGGTCAAACTTAGTCGGATCGGCAAAGGCCTCCACACTGCCGTCGCGATTGGCACTGCCCACGAATACCGTCAAGGTATCGCCCACCGGAATGATGGCTCCGCCGACGGAGGTGTCTTCCGTACAGATCCGCAAAACCGCTTGTACCGGGGACTCGATCCGCAGGGCCTCCAGTATGGCCTTCTTCAGGTTGTTGGCATTGACCTGCTCGATGTTTTCAACGATGCCCTTGACCGCATTGACGATCAGGTTGGGCACACTGTATACAAATGTACTCAAAATCAAGCTCTGTTGGATGTCAAAATCGCTGTAGTGGGTCTCAAATTCTTCGATTCGGGGCTCCTCGTCCAGTCCGTCAAAGCCCGCCCCCAGCTTGATGAGGTAGAGCAGGCTATCGGCCATCTCTTCCACCTCTTCCATCGACAGGATGATCTCCTCTACCAGAATGGCGACCTTTTCCGATTGGCGGAAAATCTTGAGCTCCTGCTGCTCGTACTGTGGGGTACGCTCTACCCCTAACATGGCCATTACGGCGGAAGAAACAATAGGGAGAGCAAAGTCGTATTTGAGGTCGTATTCCTCTTTGCCAGCCAACTTGGCGCGGAGTTCTTCGTACCTCAAGTTGACTTCACTCTCCAACCTTCCATTGGTAAAGGAAACAATTTTTTTAACCAGCTGCTTTTTGGTATCGTTGGCGCCGTCATCCATGTGGATGATCCAGCGGTGTAGTACATCTTTGGCAAATTTGGTCTTGGGATGCTCCTGATCAATCGCTTCGTTTTCGAACATCCGGCCCGCTCGCCGCACCGAAAAGGCCTTGGTGTTGAGCAAGCAGTTTTTAACATCTTCGTACTTGGTGATCAACCACGAATCGCTCAACTTAATGGGCGGGATTTTCACGAGGTTGTCGTACATGCTATAGAAGGTATTCATCTGAATTGCGCTTTTAATGATGGATAATGAATGGCAAACCAAGTCCAGTTTGCTTCGGCTTCCGCGAGCAATTTTCGTTCTTGGGGGTGCTTAGTTTTAGGTTATTAGGCGACCGACTTGACCGGTTCGAGCTCTTCGAGCACGTCGTACTTGGTCATCACGTCGTCGAGAATGTGAGCGGCCACGGCCTTGCGAATTTCAATTTCGTTGATCTTATTCGTACTCGTCTTGATCAGTTGATCGGAAACAAAAAGGTATTTGGGGACCATATAGTCGGGCAAACTCTTGCGCAGTTGCTCGGCCGTCCGCTCGGGATCCACCTTGACCCGCTCCTTGGATTGGTAGACGTAGGCGAAAATCGTCGGACTACCCTCCACCTCTACCGTACCGACTACGGCGTAGTCGATCTCCTCGTTCTTTTGGAGCGCATTGCGGATTTCGTTGAGATTGATCCGGCGACCAAAGATTTTGACCTCATTGTCGTTGCGTCCTTCAAAGTAGTAATTGCCCGCCTCGTCACGCGAGGCCAAATCTCCAGTAATGTAGTAGCGCTCTTCCTCGATGTAAAGGGTGGCCTTATCCGTTTCTTCGGGTAGGTTCCAATAGGCCCGCAACAATTGGGGACCACCGATGCAGAGGATGCCTTTTTTGTTGGGCCCCTCGATCACCTTGTGGTTGTCGTTCACCAGCAGGGCCTGCGTACCGGTAAACGCTTGGCCGATGGGAAAAAGACGGGTCCGCTCGTAATCGGGGCGTTCGATATGGTAAGCCATACAGAGCGAATTGCACTCGGAAGGGCCGTAGCCATTGTAAAAGCGCAGGTGAGGCAGGGTCTCCAACCACTTGTTGATGAGCTTGACATCGCAGTTTTCCCCACCCGTCATCACCGCCTCCAGGGACGTCTCCAACAGGCGTTCGATCTCGTTGCCCTCTCCCGTGATGAGCGCCAGGACCGAAGACACCGCAATGAGGTGGGTAATCCGCTCCTGTATCATCAAATTGATCACCAGGGTCGACACCAGGAAACCGCGGTAGATGTAGACGCTGGACCCAAAGTAAAGGGGGAGAAAAGTATCCTGAACGCTGACGTCAAAGTGGTAAGGACCGTGGTTAACATTGCGACTGCGTTCCGAAAACTGCATCAACTCGTTTTGGGCGTGGAAGTATGTAATGGTACTCTGGTGCTCCAAAATCACACCTTTGGGATTGCCAGTCGAACCGGAAGTGTGGAGGATGATCGCCACGTCACCGGGGAGGATGGTACCGGGATAAGTCCACTCGCTCGGGGTTTCGGACAGCTCCGCAATTTGCTCGTAGCTGATCGTGGGGCGTCCCCCCAGCACGGAGCCAAACTTTTGCAGCGCAGCCTCCTCCGAGATCACCACGGTGGGCTTGACGTTTTCGACGATGAACGCGGTGCGGTCCTTTCCGTTTTTGACGTCTACGGGGACGTAGATCGCCCCCGCCTTCCAGGTCGCAATGATCCCGATGATCAATTCGCAGGCTTTTTCGGCGATAAAGACCACGCGATCGCCCTTGCGAATTTGGTACTGCTCGACCATCAGCTGCGCCAGTCGGGTGGCCTTGTGCTCTACCTGTCCGAAGGAATACTCCCGCCGACCGTCCTTGAGGGCGTTGCGCTCGGGACTGCGCTCAGCGTACTCGCTGATGATGTCGGAAAGGACGGTGGCTTTGGAATGATTAAAAATTCCCATGATTGCGTTTTGGTTTTTTTAGGTGACTTTCTTGGTTATACGTACTGCTTGAAATTGTCGATAAACTCACCGACCGTATTGTCGGTAGAAATCTGCATGCTGTTGAGCTTCATCAGGTCGATGCCCAGTTGCTCACACACGCCGATCACCATCGTCAAAAACTGCATGGAGTCGATACCGAGGGTCTTGATCTTAGCCTCCAGATCCTGCTCTAGGTCGATCGTCAGGCCGGTAGCCTTTTCGTTCATGACTTTGAGTACAACGTTTGAAATTTCAATTACTTCCATCATTGATTTTTTTTGTCCTAAGGTGGTTTGGTGAATCAATCCCCCAATCAGACCAGCTCGCTCTGGGAGCTTCGGACCTCCCAGCGGGAGGAGCGATTGGGGTTGCTAATAAAGAGGGTCGAGGCGTAGGCGCCAAGTACGCCAATGTTGAGCGTCAAAATGTTTTCGCTCTTGAGCGCCGTGTCGTTCTCCAAGTAGGTTTGTAAATTGTAAATCAGGTCGACCGTGCCGAGGTGGCCGTATTTGGTTTGATTGGTTTTATCGATGGCCGCATCAATTCCCGCATTGATCAAACACTGCTCGACGAGCAAGTGGTTGGCATTGTGGAGGATGACGCGGTCGATGTCGGACGGAGCAAGTTGGTGGCGATCCATCAGTTTTTGTAGGCTTTCCACGTAAGATTGAAAATGCAGTAAAGTATTGTCTTTGGAATGGTCGATTTTATCTAGGACACCCTTGGTTACGGTTTGTTGATACTTGATTTCTACCAGCGCATCTTCCCCATCGCTGGAGACGATCATCATTCCCGCCGCATCCCCAATGACGCCATAGCTGCCCACCAAGCGACGCTTGAGGCTGTAGCCTTCCTTGCAGCCCGCCACGATGAGGATGTTGTTGGTGTGTTCTTCGGCCTTGACCAGATTAGCGGCGATGTTGACCGCCGTATCGATGTTATTGCAGAAGTTGTCCGAAATCCGAATGACGTTGGCCCGGTGCATACCCAGATGGTTTTGAACGTACTGGCCAAAATTTTCCAGGTGATAGCTGTAGTCTGCTGCTAACAGCACGTAATCGATGGATTCGGGGACCAACTTACCGGCTTCCACGTTTTTCCGCAGCAGTCCCTCCGCCATTTGGTGCAGGGTCATTTCGCGCTCTACACTGACCTTGTCGAGCTGGAGAATGTTTTGGGTGAAGGTGTAAAACTCCTCCCCCGTTTGGAAGGCCTCGCGGATGCCCTCGGTCTGGAAATAGTCGAGGTGGTCCTTGAAGTAGAGCAGGTCCTTGGGAATGTAGTAATCCAGGTGTTTAATAAATGCTTGCTTTTTCATGGATGGCTTTTTTTAGCGTCTGAGAAATGAGAACAATATTGCCGGGGCTGAGGGCCTCAAAATGCGTGCCCTCCAAATGTTGCAGTTCGTGACCCGCCGTGGTGTACTTCTGCCAGTGGATCATGTAATCCTGGGCCCAGTTTTTTCGAGCTTCGAAGGAGAAAATGGGGCTGTTGATCGCAGCCGGTTGGCCGTACGCCCGCAGGCCTTTGAGGGTCTGTACGATCCGCGCTTCCACCACCGCCCGAGTACCCGCCCCGGCATCGATCAGCTGGGTCAGCAGGGGCTCGTGGTTGGCCAACAACTGCTGTACAAATTCGTCGTTGACCTCGTACTCTTCCTCCATCTCCGGGCCGCGATCCAACATAAGCAACACCGCCTGCCGACCGTCGCGCTCCAAGCGCCGAGCGACTTCAAAAGCGGGGTGTACCCCCACCGAATAACCCACCAGATAAACCGGCTCCGCATTGTACAAACGCGACTTCACCTGCTCGTATAGGGTGTCGGCCACGGCTTCCATGATGCGCTCCTCCGTACGTACCAGCGGCAGGTCAAAGGCGTAGGCGTTGAATTCTTCCTGAACAAGAGGATCTTTGGCCAAGGGTCGGAAAACGAGGCCCGTGCCCACGATCGGGGGGAAGAGGAACAGGCTCGGCAGATCGCGTCGGGCCCGTCCGTATTCGAGGACGAAGTCGGCCGGTTCGGTGGCGGATGGGGCCTGCACCACGGCGGGTACTGGCTCGGGAACCCCCTCCGGTCGCCAGTCCGTAAAATCGGCGTACATCAGGTCGTGCATCTTATTGATCGAAGCGTTGTTGTAAAAGTCGATGATCGACAGACGGGTTTTAAAGGTTTTGTTGATGTCGTTGATCGCCTGAATGGCACCCAGGGAATTCCCTCCCTTGGCAAAGTAATCCTCGTGCGCGGGCAATCCCGCGACGTACTTCTGGATGATGGTCTGAATGGCCCGCTTGAGGTGGGGGTTCTCCGGTCCCC
>CALCCH010000498.1 GCA_937899855.1 uncultured Saprospirales bacterium
AAAACTCTTTTGGTTTCCCTTTTAAAAATCCTTTGTTTTATTTTTTTTCCTTTCTGGAGGCTCTTCCGATCTACACCCCGTCCATCACAAGGATGCCCACGTTGTAAGCGTCCGCGCGCAGTTGGGGGCGGGGTCGGGAGGAGGATGCGGAGGCTTGGGGGTCTACCGTACAGGCACTAGCACCGAACAGCAATAGCAAACCACCGAGGTAGAGGAGGCTTTTCATGATCGTTGGGTTTTATTTCCCCTCTTCGATGCGACTGCCCACGTTGCGCATCAAATGGGCGGCGTTATACCTTTGGCAGACGCCCCTCTTGAGCCGGCAGTCAAAGACCAATTCCTCTCCCGCCACTTCGACTTCCATACACAGATTTTCCACCGCGCCACCGTACTGCGCTTCCAGGCTACCAAGCTCTAAGTCGTGGGTAGCAATCAGCCCCGACCCCTGGCTCTGGATCAGTTGGCGGATGAGGGCTTTGGAGCCCGTGTGGCGGTCCTTTGAGTTGGTACCCTTGAGAATCTCGTCGAGCAGGAAGAAGGGCTGTCGCTGGTCCGGGTGTTGGGCTTTGCCCCGATCGACGGCCTCGATGATCACTTTGAGGCGTTTGAGTTCGGCGTAAAAAGAAGAGGTACTCTCGTGGAGGGCATCTTGAGTGCGCATGCTGGTGTACACCTGGATGGGAGGTAGGGCCATCCGTCGGGCGCAGACCGGAGCACCGCACATCGCCAGTACGATATTGAGCCCCACCGTACGCAAAAAGGTACTCTTGCCCGCCATATTGGACCCCGTCACCAGCTTGGTGTGTCCGGCGGTGGGCATGGCAAAATCATTGGCCACCCGCTGCTCCGTAGAAATGAGGGGGTGCCCCAGGTGTTCCGCGTCCAGCTCCGCCCGTTCGCCCAATTCGGGAAAGACCCAATCGGGATGATTGTAGTGTACTGTGGCTAGGCTCAGGAGGGCTGCGAATTCTTCGAGGCTGGCGAACCACCGGGGTAGGTACTCCCGTTGCTCGGTCTTCCAGATTTCCAGGCGGCGTACCCAGTAGAGGTCCCACAGGCCAATCAGGTTAAAAATGACGACGAAGGCATTGTAGCGAACGTTGAGCTGGCTGATGATGTACGAAAGCCGGCGCACGGTAGCGGAAGCACTTTCTCCAGTATCGACCTGGAGGAGGGCTTGTAGCTCCCGCAACTTGGGGCTCGCAAAGGATTCGGCTTCCAGGTGCTGGATCAGGCGGGCGTAATCGGCCAGGATCTTTTCCGCCGCCGTGGTCTGTTGGTGGATGTGGTTGATGGTTTCGGTAAATTGTCGGAGTAGGAGTGCCTGCGGAATGATGCTGAGTAGACCCACCTGCCAGGGGAAGAAACGGTAGGTCAGGTAAATGACGAGGACAAACCAGATCGGGGCGAGGACGAAAGCTAGGGGCAGTCCTCTTTTGGGGAGCAGTCCGGCGGCTTCACCCAGCCACTTGCGAAGGGCTTGTAGGGGGGCGGGGGGGGCGGCGGTGGCCAGGCCGTAGGCGTGAAAGTGCTGGCGCCACTCCAGTTTGCCACCCAGTTCGCGGAGTGCTGTTTGGCGGCGGGGGATTTCGTCGCGGGTGGCACCCCGATTGAGGTATTCGGCCAGTTTTTGGCTACCCAGGCTGGTGGCGCTGCGGTTGGCCAGTTGGAAGAAGGAGTGGGGCCCAAAGAGGTCGAGGTCCAGGGCGTAGGGGTGTTCGGGCTGGGTGTAGTCGCTACCGGGATCGAAGGCGCCGTGGTCGTGCTGGAGGGCACGGACTTCGCTTTCGTTGACCGTGGCCAGGTGTTGATGGTGAAGCTGGTCGGCTTTGATGCCTTGATGCCATCGGATGAATCCACCGAAGCCGGCTAGGAATAGCAGGAGGAAGAGGCTGGGCAGGTACCAGGGCCAGGACAACAGATAGATGAACAGGCCAACGCCCAGTACGAAGGCCAGCAGGCGCAGTAGGGCGAGTTGGTTGTAACGTTTTTCCATTTGGCGCGCGATTTGAGCGAAGTCACGGGCGCGTTGTTGGTATTGGTGGTGAAGCTGCATAATTTTGTTAAGAAACCCGAATCCTATTGATAAAGTATTAAATTAGCCTTGTATTATGAACAATAGGAATCAAAACGCAAAGATAATATTCGGGCTCAAAGTAAAGCAGCTCCGAATGGAAAAGCAACTGTCTTTTGCTGAGTTGGCTCGGGCATCGGGAATGTCGGTTTCCTATCTTAACGAAATTGAAAAGGGCAAGAAATATCCCAAAGAAGGCAAGTTGGCCATCCTGGCCGACACCCTCGGCGTAAAGGTGGAGGACCTGACTTCGATGCAACTCCCCAAAACCCTCGCTCCCATCGGCGATCTACTCCAATCCAACTTCCTCAACGAGCTACCGCTGGATATGTTCGGAATCGAACTGGTCAAGCTGGTGGACATCATCGCCAATTCTCCCCTCCGCGTGGGCGCCTTTATCGCCACCCTCGTGGAGCTGGCGCGCAACTACGCCTTGCGCGAAGAAAACTTTTACCACGGTGCCATGCGGGCTTACCAGGAGCTGCACCACAACTATTTCGAAGAAATCGAAGAGGCGGCCCTGGCTTTTGCCCAGCAACACCAACTCGATACCCACCAGGGCCCCATCGGTGCCGAAACCCTGCGCAGCATCCTGGAAAACCATTTTGGCTATTCCATCGACCCCGAGGGCCTACTCGAATTTCCCGCCCTGCGTAACCTGCGGGCCCTGTACGTCCCCAACAAGCAGCAACTGCTGCTCAACCACCAATTGAGCGACATCCAAAAGGTCTTCCAGTTTGGAAAAGAATTGGGCTTTAGCTACCTCCAACTTGCAGACCGAGCGAATACCTCCTCTCTACTGCGGGTCCAGTCCTTCGACCAAGTGCTCAACCACTTCAAAGCCTCGTATTTTGCCACCGCCATCCTCTTGCCCCGCGAGGCCTTTATTGCCGATCTCCGCGAATTTTTTGCCAAGCCCCGCTGGGATGGAGAAGCCTTTCTGGGCCTCATGCAACAGTACAATGCCTCGCCCGAGATGCTGTTTCAACGCCTGACCAACCTCATCCCCCGTTTTTTTGGGATCCAAAAATTGTTCTTTAACCGTTTCGTCCACAATCCGGCGGTAGGCCGTTTTGTCCTCGATAAGGAGTTGCACCTCGAAGGGCATCACCACGCCCGGAGCAATGGCCTCTCCGAACACTACTGTCGCCGCTGGTTGCCCCTGACCCTACTCGAGGACCTGCACCGGATGCAGGAGGAAGGCAAATACGTCGGCACCATCGTGGGCGCGCAGCGATCGCACTACTACGGTACCGAAGACGAATACCTCTGTTTTACCCTCGCGCGCCCTTCTTCTCCCACCCCCGACCAAAACGTCAGCGTCACCATCGGCTTGCTCATCAATGACCAACTGCGGGGCAAGCTGGCCTTTCTCCAAGATCCGGCCATCAAACTTCGCGAGGTCAACCTCACCTGCGAGCGTTGTCAACACCAGGATTGTGACGAACGGGCCGTCCCCGCCAGCTACCTCGAACGTCGGGAGGCCCGGCGGCGGGTCCAGGAGGCCCTCAAACGCGCCATGGGCGATTGACCGCTCCGGTACGGGTGGTCGAACTGCTGCGGTCGACATTTGGTAGAAAATTGCGGGTTTTACCCCAAAAAATTCGGATATTCGAACGCCTTTGTCAGGCATCCCCTTTTGTTCAAATCTAACCAATCATTGTGAATATGAATCGAACCCTAATCCTATCCATCTGCCTGTTGGGGCTAACGACCTGGGTGACGGCCCAGCAAGCCATCACGCTACAGGACATCTGGCAACGTTACGCCTTTATCCCCCGCTCGGTACCGGGATTCAACTTCCTGGAAGATGGCAAGCACTACACCCGTTTGGAGGATAATCAGATCAATCAGTACGACCTGACCACGGGCCAAAAAACCAGTACGCTCTTCGATGCCGAAACGGCCCGCGCGACCAATCAAGCTTTTGTCGACGATGTGGAGCGCTATACCTTCAGTGCGGACGAACGTAAAATCCTGATCCAAACGGCCACCGAAGGCATCTACCGCCGGTCCTACCGCGCCAATTTTTTCGTTTGGGATACCGAACGTAAAAAAATGATCACCTTGAGCCGAATCGGCAAACAGGGCTACGCCACCTTCTCCCCGGATGGCAACATGGTGGCTTACGTGATCGACAACGATCTGTACTACTTCGATCTGGAGCAACAGCAGGAAAACCGCATCACCCGAGATGGCCGCTACAACCACATCATCAATGGCTCCGCGGATTGGGTATACGAGGAGGAACTCTCCTTTGCCAAGGCCTTCTTTTGGTCGCCCGATAGTAAAAACATTGCCTTTATGCGCTTCGACGAGACGCGGGTTAAGGAGTTTACCATGGTGACCCACCGGGATGAGGTCTACCCCGATTACGTCACCTTTAAGTATCCCAAGGTAGGGGAGGACAATGCCATCGTTACCCTACACCTTTTCAATGTAGCCGATCAAAAAATCACCAAAATCGATGCGGGTTACGAGGCCGACGGAATGGCGCCTAACGATCAGCTGTACTTTCCCCGGATCAAGTGGACCCAGGATCCCAATCAGCTGTGCGTATTCAAAATGAACCGACTCCAAAACAAGTTGGACTTGCTGCTGGCCGACGCGAGTACCGGCACCATCCGTCCCTTGCTGACGGAAACCAACCCCTACTACATTGACATCACCGATGATCTGACCTTTCTCAAAGATGGCAAGCAGTTTATCTGGACCAGCGAAAAGGATGGCTACAACCACATCTACCTCCACGGGATGGATGGCAAACTGAAACGCCAACTGACCCAGGGGAATTTTGACGTGACCAGCTTTTACGGGGTGGATGAGGCCCGCGGCATGGTGTACTACCAGGCGGCGGAGGGTTCTCCCTTGGATCGGCAGGTATACCGCGTGGATCTGAAGGGTAAAAACAAGCAAAACCTGACCCCCACCGAGGGCAGCCACATGGCTCAGTTTAGCGGTACTTTTGACTACTACGTCCATACTTACTCGACGATCAACAAGCCGGCTACCTATACCGTCTACGATCGTGAGGGCAAGCAGATTCGGGTGATTGAAGACAATAAAAAGATGTTGGAGACGCACGAAGAATACGCTTGGAATGAGATGGAGTTTTTTGAATTTGAAACCAGTGAAAAGGTAAAGCTCAACGGTTGGATGATCAAGCCGGACGACTTTGACGCCGCCAAGCAGTATCCGGTATTGATGTACGTGTACGGAGGGCCCGGGAGTCAAACCGTGCAGAATTCCTACGGGGGAGGTTTTAATCCCTGGTGGTTCCAGATGTTGGCCCAGGAGGGTTACGTGGTGGTGAGTATCGACAATCGCGGTACGGGTGCCCGGGGGCAGGAGTTTAAAAAAATGACCTACCAGCAGCTCGGCAAGTACGAAACCATCGACCAGATCGAGGGGGCGAAATACCTGGGCGGACTGCCTTACATCGATGCCGAACGCATTGGGATTTTTGGTTGGAGCTACGGGGGGTATATGGCCTCCTCCTGTCTGTTCAAGGGCAACGGCACCTTTAAGGCCGCCATTGCCGTGGCGCCGGTCACGAATTGGAAGTGGTACGACACCATCTATACCGAACGCTACATGCGGACGCTTAAGGAAAACGAGGCGGGTTACCGCGACAATTCTCCGGTCTATTTTGCCGATCAAATGCAGGGCGAGCTCCTCTTGGTCCACGGACAGGCCGACGACAATGTGCATTTCCAAAACACTGCCGAACTGGTCAATGCCCTGGTCCGGGCCGACAAGCAGTTTGATACTTATTTTTATCCCAACCGCAACCACGGGATTTTTGGTGGCAATACCCGCTATCACCTCTACACCAAAATGACGACCTTTTTGCGCGATAATCTTTAGCGTTTAGCTACCGCGCCAGAAGAAAGCCCCGGCCTTGGTCGGGGCTTTCTTTTTGGGTAAAGGGGGGATTTGAGCCAGTACGCAGGGATGAAAAATGAGAAAAAGATGTAATGTGCCGGGTGGTTTGTTGGGAAAGGCCGGAAAAATGTAATCAAATTGAAGTTTGATTTTTAAGGACGTGGGGATTGTTACGGGGGTTGCACGGGAGGAGCGCTTCCCCGACGGTAGCTAGGGGCAGCCCAGAAAAATGAAAAAAACTTGTAATGGATTCGAATTCGAAGTAGGTGTACATTTACACCGTCTTACACACCAAAACAAAGTTCCACAAAAACACTTCAGTCCACTCCAACACCTCTCAAAGACCAAGCACTTTGGGAAATGAATCCCCTATGTCTATCCTGTATGCAATCTCATAAAACCTAATTTTTAACCTTAAAAATCAAAAGAATGAAGTCAAATTTATTCGGCTTAATGGCCGTCTTCCTGTTCTTGGGGACGAGCCTATTTGCACAAACTCCCTGCACGGACTTTCCCTCGCCCGTGATTGTGCCGGACTTCCTGTCCAACTGTCAGGAAGGCAAACCCCGGCAGGGTGAGCCGACCTTCGCTCCCGAGCCCGAGCCCGGTGAGGAGCGAGAAGAGTGCTTACTCGTTTGTGAAAACAGCACCGTGACCTACACCGTTGCGGAATTCGATGCCACCCATACTTACATCTGGGAGGCATTTGGTAATTATACCTCTACTTCGCCTGGTGCGGGACAGTTCTTTCCCGTTACCTGGGGCGCTGCTCCCAGTACGGGCCTGGTACAGGTGACGGAGATATCGGCACCGGGCTGTACCACGACGGTCAGCATCTGTGTCGAAATTATTCCCAGCCCCGTGGCGGACTTTATCAGCTATCCACCCGCCGTGGGTGGGGTCATCACCGTTTGTGACGGTACCGAGGTATTCTTCGAAGACCAGAGTAGCGACGACGTGATTACCTGGATTTGGGACTTCGGCGATGGCAGCCCCGTCTCCAATGACGAGGATCCCTCGCACGTCTACACCTACGATTCCAGTAACCCCTCTTACACGGGTACCCTGACCGTAGTCAACGACTGCGGTTGTACGAGTGTCCGCAACTTTGAAGTCGTCGTAGAGCCCAGTCAGGCACCGGTGATTTCTTGCGTCTCCACGGTCTGTGAAAACGAAGAAGTCAAATACACCGTCACCAACGCTTCGGACTGTACGGGCGCTTCGTTCAACTGGACCGCCAACGGTGGTAGCATCACGAACGTGATGGACAATATGGTGTGGGTCAGATGGGACAGTCCCGTCAACGGCCAAGGGACCCTGACCGTAGAGATTGTGGGTTGCCCCGATGGCTGCTCCATTCCCACGAGCGTAGTCGAACCCAGCCTCACGGCCTGCCTGACCCTCGAAGGCCCCTCCGTGGTTTGTGTCGGTGATCTGATCGAGGTGCAAATTCCTCCCCAACCGGGTTCAATTTACACTTGGTCTGGTACTGCGTCCTTTTTTGCGACCACGGGCCAGAACGATCACTCCATCGAACTGGATATGAACTCCCCCGGGAACTATACGATCTGCGTCAGCATCAATCCCCAGAGTGTGGTGGCTACCGATCGGAATCCCCGTTGTGACATCAATTACGCCAATCCTTACTGTCTGCCGATTACGGTCCAGCCGGAGTTTGAAGTATCTTTCGATCAGACGGCTTGTGAAGATGACTTTGTTTCCTTCAGCGCCAACGGTGGAACCGCTGGATGGGAAGCCATTGATGGCAATGGGACTTCGATCCCGCTGCCGGGATCAAGCTTTACGGTATCGAGCTACTTGACGCCGGGTTTTTACGAAATTCGGGCGACCACCAACAGCCCGTCGCTCTTCTGTAATGCCTTTGGTAGTGCTTTCCTCACCGTACTGGAGAGCGCTCCGGCCCTAGCGCCGACCGCTCTGGTGGGCAAGGATCCCATCTGCCCCGGTAGTACCTACGACTACTCCATTACGCCCGACCCCGGCTATTACGCCACTTGGGCTACCAGCGATGGTACCATTCTCGGCTCGGGTAACAACGTGGCCATTACCTGGAACAGCGCAGTACCCGCAAGCGGGGTTTACGAAGTCACCGTTACGCAGGAGGCCATGAGTGGCCTGAGCTGTCCTTCTTCCCAGACCTTCCAGATTGGCGTCGTGACGGCTCCTACGCTGACCATTGTTGGTGCCACCGACGTTTGTACGGATGCCGAGACGACCTACACGGTTACCGGTCTGAATCCCGACGTTACCTTCCTGGAGTGGGTAATCCCTCCCACCCAAGAGCACCTGGCCAGTATCGTTGGCGGGGTCAACGATCCCACGGTGACGATCCAGTTCAACAATACCTTGGGAGCGGTAGATTTGACCCTGAACTACACGGTCTGTAACCAGGTGGATGATGTTGACTTGACCGTCAATATCGTTGCTCTACCCAACTTGAACCTGACCATTCCCGTGGATGGTTGTATGAATACCAACATCCCGATGAGTGGCCAGCTCACCCCCGCCCCCGGTGGTACGGTAAACTGGGATTGGGACTTTGATGATGGCTTTTCTGACATCAATACCGGTGGATCTACCTACTCCACTTCCAATGCTTACAACATGCCGGGAACCAAGGTGGTGGAAGTAACGGCTACCTTTAGCGGTGCCGTCTGCTCCGGCAGTGTGACCAATAGCGGTTTGATCAACATCAAGCCCGCTCCACTAGTCAACATTACTACGACGAATGGCAACAACCTCTGTCCGCCCACAACGCAGACGGAGCTGGTCGCTTCGATTACCCCCTTCCCCGGTAGCTCGGGCAGCTACAGCTATAACTGGAGTGGCCCGAATCCTGGTACGGGCCCAACTTTACCCGTCGACATCACGCAAATAGGAACCTACACCCTCGAAGTGGTGGATAACATCATCGGTTGCTCGGCAACGGCTACCATTGAGGTAGAAAGCGACTGTGACCCTAATCCAACTTGTACTGGTGTCGACTTTACCCCACCCACCAATGGTTGTGGACCGTATAACTTCAACGCGAGCCTGACGGGTGCTTATATCTTCAACCCCACTTGGGACTTTGGTGATGGTAACGGGGCCACTGGGACTTCCGTTACTCATACGTACGATGACTCTGGTTACTACTACGTCAGACTATCGGCATTCGATGCCAATGGAGACAGATGTAGCGTTGTCAAGCAAGTGATCGTACTGCACGTACCTGATTTTATTGCCGAATACACTTGCCCCGGTAATTCCATCGAGGTGCAACTGCTCAACCAAACTGATTTCATCGATCCCGCTACTCCGCTGAGTTTCAACTGGACCTTCCCCGGTGGATCGAGTACGCTAGAGAACCCCGTAGTTGGTGGCTTGCCGTCGGGACTCAATAACGTTTCGCTGGTCGTGACCGGTGGTGGGGCTACCTGTACGATAACCGACGCCATCGACGTTCCCGCTCCCGTAGTAGCTGGCTTTACCGCCAACGATCCCGTTTGTGAGGGCAACCCCATGACCTTTACCAACATCACGACGGGTGATGCCATTTCCTGGGATTGGGACTTTGGCGACGGTGCGGGTAGTAACCTGGAAGACGCCGAACGTACCTACAGCTTTGCCACCACGATGGGCATGTCTAACGTGACCCTGACGGTGACCGATGCTTGGGGGTGTACCTCCGTAGAAGGTTTCGGTGTATTGATCGACGAGAATGTCCTGACGGGCAACGTTTCGATTAATTCGCCTTCCAACCCCTACTGCCCCAGCGCCAATCCGACGCTGACGGCTGCGATTACGGCCAGCCCGAGTGGGCCGACTTACCAGTGGGGTTCGAACGACAATACGACCTTTCCGCTGGGCTCGCTCGGTACGGGTAACCCCAGTAATGTCATCCCCACTACCGGCGAATACGTCGTCGTGGTACAGGATGCCCTGGGCTGTCGGGAGCGTTCCGCAGCCGCGGAAGTGATCATCTCGCCCGATCCGGTACCCTTTATCATTGGACAGGACGAATACTGTGTCAATGAACCTTCGGCAGCGGATCCCATCACCCTGAACCTTTCTGCCAACCAGGGCAGTGGCTACAGCTACCTCTGGTCGATTACGCCTCCGATCAACGGTGTTGGCAGTTTCAGTGGTCCCGACCTGACCTTCAACGTTGGAACGGTACCGGGAACGCATAGCATTACGGTGGAACTGACCGATCTGGGAACCAATTGTTCCGCCATCTCGGCACCCTTTACGGTGACCCTCAACGAACTGCCACAAGGTTTATTCATCGACCCCGCAGTGGGTTGTGTACCCGTGCTACTCGAGGCCATGGTATCGGGTCCGGCCGGAGTCAGCTACCTGTGGAGCGATGGTACTGCTGGAAATCAGACGACAGCGCTCGGTGGTGGTACCATTGAAGTGACGGCCTATACGCCTGAGGGTTGCCAGGCCACCGCATCGGCTGAAATCGGTGAAGGTCCCGACCTCTCCGACGTGGCGGTAGGTTGCTACTGCTTCCCCGAGCCCGTGACCTGGACGGCTCCCCAAGGCAATTACCAATACGCTTGGTTCTCGGCCAGTGGTGGTGGTTCGCTGAGTAACTCGATGACCTACACCATTACCCAAAGTGGCGAATACTTCGTCGTCGTAACGGGCCCCAACGGTTGTAGCTCTACTTCCGATCCGATTATCGTCGATATCGGAGACGTCTGTGCCCGTTGCCGCTTTAAAGCGGAACTGGTCAATCTGGAGTGCATTGGTATTGACGCCATCACGGGTGGATCGATCTACTCCTTTAGCGCTTCTTTTACCAACTTCTTCATTAGCCTGAACGGCATTACGGGAACTTCGCCCCAAGCCATCGTCAACATCCCCCCACCGGCCACCCTGCCCGGTAGCGGTGCTACGACGGTCCTGTCGGGAACGATTACTCTCCTACCTGGCAACACCTCGGCCGTGATTACCTTTAGCGGTGCCGGTGCCAACGGCCTGGCCTGTGAGACCAAGATAGAGATCGGCAACTTCCCCGATTGTGGCGGAGGTAGTGATCCCTGCAACATTACGACGAAAGTACCCGACATCGAATGCTTCAATACGGTGGATGGTTTTACCTACTACACCTTCAGCATGCCCATCATCAACGGCACGAGCAACACCTACATCGACATGGAGTGGTACAACACCAGCTGTGGCAGTGGCGATCCCGACGTCAACGTGAGCTTGTCGACGAATACCCTCTCACCGGGTACGACCGTCGTTAATGGCTTTATCCGCGTACCGAAGGGCATGACTTCGGAGTGCTTCAAGTTCTGCGCCATCGACAAGGTGACCGGAGAGGTTTGCTGCTGGGGACGTGCCTTCGAATTGCCCAA
The DNA here is from genome assembly GCA_937899855.1 of uncultured Saprospirales bacterium. Taxonomy (GTDB): domain Bacteria; phylum Bacteroidota; class Bacteroidia; order Chitinophagales; family Saprospiraceae; genus CALLVY01. Next base: position 11,332 of record CALCCH010000498.1, read on the forward strand.
GTGCAACGAGAGCCAGGAGCCCTGCCGAGCCATGAAGGACTTGGGTAGTAAAATCCTTTGCGCCACCCCACCGATCAATGGCTTTGGTCACGCGGTATACACGTTTGATATCAATGTCTCTTCCCACGTTGCGGGTACCGCTTTCATCAATACTGGCTTTGGCCAAGGAAACTTAAACATCAGTGGTGTCAACGTATCGGCAACCGGTACCGTCTACAACATCACGGGTACCCTCACCATCGTGCCCCCCTTCTCGGGCAATACGGTCTTCTTCTGGGTACAAACCTTTGACGGGCAGGAAATCTGCTGGACCAGGATTTGTCTGAAGTTGCCGAGTTGTGAGCCTGAGGTTTGTGACATTGATTGGGGACTGATCAACCTGACTTGTGAAAACGAGACGGAGGATTACGCTTACTACAGTTACCAAATTGCGGCTACCAACAATTCGAGTACCCTGTACACCAACCTGAGTTGGTACGCTTGTGATCCCGATGCGGACGTGACGCTGAATACTTCGGTTGGGCAGATTGCTCCCATTGCATCGACCCTCATCCAAGGAACCATCCGGGTACGCCGGGGTTCGCCGAGTGAATGCGTACGCTTCTGTGTCTTTGACACGAGTACCGAGACGGAGTGCTGCGAGGAAATCACCTTTAAGTTCCCCGAGTGCAACCAGGCACAAGAGCCCTGCCGTGATGTCAACGTCGAAGCGGCAGAAGTTACCTGCTGCAGCCCCAGCGTTGATCCCTTTGGCAACCGCTGCTACGAACTGTCGCTGGAAGTCAACTCGCACATTGGTGGTGGTACCGCCATGCTACTGGCTTGGCCCCCGCCGAGTTCGAACAACATCATCATGAACAGCGTAAACGTGAGTGGCAATGCTTACTCGATCAACGCTACGATCCTGGATGTTCCGCCTTTCGAAGGAGATCGGACGCTCTGCTTCCGCATCCTGACGATGGGTGGTGGCGAAATCTGCTGGACGACCCACTGCGTTCGGATTCCGAGTTGTGAGGCGGGTATCGCGGATGGCAACGACATCCCTGAGTTGAGTGAACTTCGGAGTAGAGCCTTTGATGCTTCGCTAGAGGAAAACCAACTGCAAGTGATGCCGAATCCCGCCACGGATTACCTCCAAGTGGAATTTGATGTCAACACGACCGAACGCGTCGAACTGCGGATGATCGGAGTAGATGGACAACTGGTACGTCACATCACCAACATGGACGCTCGGACGAGCTTCCCCATGGAAGTAGGTGATCTGCCCACTGGCCTTTACCTGATTGCCGTCATGCAAGATGGAAAAATGATTGCTCAAGAAAAGGTGGCAATCATTCGTTAAGATAACCTTTTGTTAGCGATTAAAGTTTTGGAAACCAATGCGATTGGCGGTCCCGAAATACTTCGGGACCGCCTTTTTTTTAGCCGGTTTGGGAATGGATTTTTACCGGTAAAAACCCTATCTTTAGACTGCTAAAAATCGGTGGGTTTATCCCCCCCAAAAGTATCCACTCCGTGTACTTGGTGCGCATCTTTTAGCTTCCTCAATTGTTCCCGCTCTTCAGCCGACTCTTACCTAGGTGTAGCTCGCCTAGTAGCTTGTTTATCAAAGCGCGTTAGCCGCCACCCTTTAGGTGGGGATCGCGTCCTTATTCAATTGTTTCTAGTTTGCTTTAGTCTCTCAGGGTAATCTGAGCCATCTTCTCTATTCCGGTTGGTTCCGTGTGCGAACCGACTTGATGGGTAGTGGCCGGATCCCATTTGTTGCCCTTGCGTTTGGATAAAGTTTTATCGAAACGGGGCCGTGCCGTGGCCTGCGCCACTATTTTTTAATTAAAAGCTCTTGAAAATGCAAATTAGAATTTTTGTGCTCACGTTATTACTGCTGGGAATGGGTAGCTGGTCCGTATTGGCCCAGCCCTGTAACGAATACCCCAATCCCATTATTCAAACCGACTTTGAGGCTTACTGTCAAGGATCGCCTCAGGGGGGCGTGATTCCCACCGGCCCGGCACCCGAGGCTTCGGTGCCCGTATTTACCCTGGGGGATTGCAGCATCGTTTGTGAAAACAGCCCCGTAGCCTACACCGTCCCCAATGCCGACCCGACGCACCAATTTTACTGGGAAGCTTTTGGCACCGCCCCGGGTAGCCCCGCCACCGGTACGGGCGCCAGCTTTAGCGCCCAGTGGGGAGGGGTGGGGATCGGTCTGATTCGCGTCACCGAAACGACGCCGGATAACTGCGCCACTTCGGTGGAGCAGTGTATCGAAATCATCGCTAGCCCGGAGGCAGATTTTACCACCCTACCGCCCGCCCTCAGTACTGGCTTGACCGTTTGCAACGGCACTACGGTCCCCTTTTTCGACCAGAGCCAGGGCGACGTCATCACTTGGTCCTGGGACTTTGGCGACGGTACCTACTCCAGCGATCCCAACCCCAGCCACGTCTTCCGAACCAATACCCAAACCCAGACCTACCTGGTGACCCTCACGGTCTTTAACGATTGCGGTTGCTCGGATACCAAAACCCTCTCCGTCACCGTCGAACCCACCGCCGCTCCCATCATTTCCTGTGTGTCCACGGTTTGCGAAGGCGAGACCGTCGACTACGTGGTGACCAATGCGGCCACTTGCACGGGAGCTACTTTCAACTGGACCGCTCAGGGCGGACGCGTGGTACAGGTGACCGGCAATGAGGTCAGCGTGATTTGGGACAATCCCATCAATGGACAGGGCTTCCTATCCGTAGATGTAAGCAATTGCCCCGGCGTGTGTAACCGGCTCACTACGGTCACCGTACCCATTCTCACCAGTGGGCGGACCCTGACCGGGCCCGACGTGGTTTGTATCGGGGATTTGGTGCAGTACCAGCTCACCCCCCAACCGGGCGCCCGTTACAATTGGGGGGGCAGTGCCCAGCCCTATTTTTTCTCCGAACCCAACGACCATTCGATCGACGTCCGCTGGACGGATGCGGGGACTTACCAAATCTGTGGTTGGGTATCGGCCAACAGCTCGGTGGCCACGGGCAATTTGGCGGCTTGTGCCTTTCCCCGAGTGACCTACTGTAAAACCGTAACGGTCAAGACCGCCTTTGAAGTCACCGCCAATTTCCTCCCTACGATTTGCAGCTCCGACAGTCGTACTTTTTGTACCCGCCCCCTCATCAACAATACCACTTGGATTGCGCGCAATGCCAATGGGTCGGTGGTCACCTTGTCGTTGCCTTTGGGGGCCTGCGTCAATATCCCCGGCAGTAGTTTGCCACCCGGCACTTACGAGATCCGGGCCAGCACTTCGAGTACGGCTTATTGTAATCAAAGCGCCAGCATGTTTCTCACCATTCTGGAAGACGCACCCTTGCTGACGGCTACGGACCTCACCGGACCGCTGGATGTATGTCCGGGGAGCAGCTACGATTACGCGGTGCAGGTCAACGGTGGGTATTATGCGGAGTGGAACGCCGTCGGTGGTACCGTCCGGGGTAGGGGCGAGGAGGTGACGATTAGTTGGGATGATCCGACACCGGCTGGGGGCTACGCCATCGAATTGACGCAGCGGGGGATGGCCGAGCCCTCCTGTCCGAGTACGACGGTCTTTCCCGTAAGCCCCATTAGCCCCGTAGTACCGACCGTCAGCGGCCCCAGTTTGGTGTGTGTCGATGCTGAGGCTAGCTACTCCGCCAGCGGTCTTGCTCAGGTCACGGAGCTGGAATGGGAGGTAGCGCCCAGCAGTCGGGCCAGTATCGTGGCTGGGCAGAATACGGCCAGTCCGACCCTTCAGTTTAACCAGGCTGCCGGAGTGGTCCAATTGCGTTTGCACTACACGATTTGCAATACCGTTTACACCACCACTTACCCCATCACGGTGACGGGGGCTCCCGTAGTGCAGGTGGTCATTCCGGCGGAGGCCTGTCAAGAAGAAAGTCTGTCCTTATCCGCTAGTCTGTCTTTTGCACCGGGAGGAGTGGTGACTTGGACCTGGGATTTTGGAGATGGCAATACCACCACCAGTACCGGAGCGGCCAGTACGGTTGCGCATACCTACACGCAAAGTGGTACCTTTCCGGTTCAGGTACGCGCCACCTACAACGGAACCATTTGTGCGGGCAGTAGCCAAAGCAGCCAACTGCTCAACGTCAAACCCATCCCGCTGGTCAATATCACGAGTACCAATGGTACCAACCTGTGTCCGTCTTCACCCACGACCAACCTGGTGGCTTCGCTACGCTCCGTACCCGGTACGGGGAGCGTGTACAGCTACCGTTGGCTGCGGGGGGGCGTCACTCAGGGTACGACGCCTACCTTATTGGTCAGCCAGACGGGCCGTTATTTTTTGGAAGTCGAAGATCCCGTACTGGCTTGTGTGGCCCGGGAATTTATCGACGTCACGAGTATCTGTAATTTAGCTACCTGTACGGGTAGCCTGGACTTCAACGTTCCCACCGCCGCTTGTGACCCCCTCGTTTTTCAAGCTATCGCGTCCAGCAATTACAGCAACTTCCGCTGGTCTTTTGGGGACCAACAAGTTGCCAGCGGTGCTACGGTATCCCACACCTACACCAGCTCGGGTTTTTATAATATCACCCTAGCCGCCACGGACAACAATAGCGGGCAAACCTGTACCGTCACCAAACAATTGATCCTGCCCTTCGTCCCCAATTTTGCGGCCGAGTTCAGCTGCCCGGGCAATGCGATCGAAGTTCAGTTGCTCAACCAAACCGATTACCTGCCCGGTGCGGTACTGACCTACGGTTGGACCTGGCCCGGCGGGAGCAGCAGTGTGGCGAATCCCCTCATTGCCAATTTGCTTCCCGGCCCCCAAAACATCAGCCTCTTCGTTACCGATGGTACGGTGAGTTGCAGCCTCAGTCAAACCATCACGGTTCCCACTCCCGTCGATGCCCACTTTGTGGCCAACGATCCACAGTGCGAGGGCAACGTCATGACCTTTACTAACCAGTCGGGACCCCTGCTCAGCGATGTGGTCGCGGCCAACTGGGATTTTGGGGATGGCTCGGGAAGCAACCTGATCGACGCCGAGCGAACCTATACCCACGCCGTGTCGGGCAACAATCCGGTGGTTCGCCTGACCGTGACGGACGCTTGGGGCTGTACGGATACCTACGCCCAGAGCGTGACGGTACACCGCAATGAGTTGACCGGTAATGTAACGGTCGATCCCGCGGGCCCCGCCTGCCCAACGCCGCCCCTGCGTCTGACCGCCACCATTCCGGCGGGTACCCTCCAGTCCAGTTACCAGTGGAGTGGCAACGATGGGACTCAACCACTGGGCAGTAATACCCAGAGCGATCCCATTCCACGAACGGGGGAATACGTCGTAGAGGTGCGGGATGCCTTGGGTTGTGTGGAGCGTTCCCCCGCCGAAACGGTGATCATTACGCGTCCTCCGCGGGCACGGATCAGTGGGGTTCGTGAGCTTTGTGAGGGCGAAATTATCGAGCTCAGTGCTTTTCAGAGCTTCGATTACAGCTACGTTTGGTCGGAAGTTTTTCCGGATGGAAGTTCGCGATTGCGTTTCTCGCCCGACATTACGACGTTGGCCAGCGATGTGGGGGTACACCGCTACCGGGTAACCCTGACGGACAACGTCACGACCTGTAGTCATACCTCGGACTGGGTGACGGTGACGGTACATCCGGGGCCGCAGGACCTCGCGGTGGTCAGTACGGGCAGCAACTGTACGCCCGCCAATCTGCAGGCCAGTGTCAGTGGCCCGAGTGGGGTGGATTACGTGTGGAGCAATGGGGATACGGGACCCACGGCTTTGGTACAGGGTGGGGGCTCGGTAGAGGTGACCGCCTATACGCCGGAAGGTTGTAGCGATCACGATTTTATCGACATCGGAGAAGGACCTGACCTGACGGACATCGCCACGGGCTGTTACTGTTTTCCCTACGCCGTTACTTGGCTGGCACCTCAGGGGGCGGGTTACACCTACGCTTGGTACACCGATGGCGTATCCTCCCCCATCAGCACCAATTCCTATTTGCCCATTTCGGTGAGTGGAATTTACCGCGTGGTGGTCACGGGGCCCAATGGTTGTAGTTCGGAATCCGATCCCATTTTGATCGACATCGGTAGTGGTTGTGGCGCCTGCGACCTGAGTATTTTATCGGAGTCGATTGAATGCATCGGGCGGGATGATTTGACGGGGGAGTACTTATACGCCTTTAGTCTGGATATCCTCAATAACGGGGCTAACCTGGCGGGCTGGAGCGCCGTGTCGACACTGGGTACGATCACTAATCTGAGTCCCACGGCCTTGCCGGGCAACGGTCAGCAGACGACCGTCACGGGTGTTTTCCGAACGGCCTTCCCCTTCGCGACTGCGGTGCGGATCGAATTTCGGGGAGCCGGTACCGATGGAGCCGCATGCGCCGTGGAATGGCAATTGGATCAACTGCCTCCCTGTGAGCCGGTCGATTGCGACGTCACCTGGTACGAGCCGTCGATGACTTGCCTGGGGGACATGGATGGGTACGTGTATTACAGCGTCGTGTTTACCGCCACCAACTTTGGCAGTACCCTACCCAATTTGCGCTTTCAGCCCTGCGCTTTTCCCGACGTCAGCATCAGCTATCCCATCGCTAACTTGGATGGAATCAGTTCTTCCATCATCCCCACCGTAATGCGGGTGCGGCAAGGCATCAGCAACGACTGTATTCAAATCTGTGCGGATGACCCCAGTTCGGAGAATGGAGAATGTTGCTGGGTGTTGGACCTGAGCTTCCCAGAAAATTGCCCCTCTTGGGAGGAATGTGAATGGGCGGCACCCAAGCAACTGGCCTTGAAGTGTGGCCAGCCCGCGGTGGATGTCTCGGGCAATCGCCGCTACGATTTTACGATCGACCTGGCGACCTACATTGCCGGTGGCAACGCCAGTTTGCTGCCCTGGCATACGCAAACGGGTGATCGGATCGAAGGCTTACAAGTCAGTGTGTCGGGCAATGACTACCTACTGACGGGAACCTTGATCGATACCCCTCCCTTTAGTGGAGTCGAGCAGTGCTTCCGCGTTTTTGTCTACGACGAAGCGGGGCAGGTCTGCTGGTTGAAAGTGTGTATGGAGCGTCCCGATTGTAGTGGGGGGGGGAATGAGGATCCGACCTTCCGTCGGTCGACTTCGGATGTTGAGCCGGTCGTAGCCCTGCGGGTGAGTCCAAATCCGGCGCAGGCCGAGGTGCGGGTCGAGGTCGTGGGAGCGAGAGCGGCCCCCGTGGAGTTGCGCTTGATGAACGTGATGGGGCAGCACCTCCGTTGGTTCAGTGGGGTCCGCTTGGGCAGGGCCTTGCCCCTCGACCTGGCCGATCTTCCCGAGGGCTTGTACCTCCTACAGGTGTGGCGGGATGGACGCCTCCTGTCGCAGGAGCAGTTGGTGGTGGTGCGCTAGCCGTCTTTATCGCTGCTTGATTGGGGATAACCGGCGGGGCAGCGGGCCGATGAAAAGGCTGCGCTGCCCCGCTTTTTTTTGGAGCTGTGCCCAAATTCCGTTTTCTTTGTAAGAAAAACAGAGCGGATTAATATTTTGCTTTCCACTACCGAAAAAATTCCCGGCCGGGAAAGCATTGAAGTTATTGATATTGCGCGGGGCAG
>CALCCH010000499.1 GCA_937899855.1 uncultured Saprospirales bacterium
CAGGTCTTCGATCAATTGATCAAAGGGGTAGTCCTGATTTTCCTGGGCCCGGAGGATGGTTTGGGCTACACTGGCCAGTAAGTCCTCCCATTTGGCGTCGCTGGCGATCTGGGTGCGTAGGGCCAGGGTGTTGAGGTAAAGACCGATTTGCTGGTCCAGGTCGTAGTGATTGCGTCCCGCCACGGCCGTTCCCAAACACAGATCGTTTTGTCCGGTAAGGCGGTAGATAAAGGCAAAGATCGTCGTACTTAACGCTGCGAATAGGGTGGTCGACTTTTCCTCCGCTGCGGCGCGGAGCTGACGGAGTTGATCTTGGGAGAACAGGCGGCGCCCCAGGGCACCCCGGTAGCGTTGTACAGCCGGCCGTGGCCGATCCGTCACCAAGTCAAGCCGGGACAGTTCTCCAGAAAACTGTTTTTGCCAATACCTCCCTTGCGCCAACACCTCGGGCCGGCTCAGACCCTCCCGGGACCAAGCGGCGTAATCGCGGAACTGAATTCGCAGGGGGGGCAAGGCCAGTGGCTCGTCCGCTAGCTGGGCGTGGTAAAAATTCGCCAACTCTCCTTGGATGATTCCCACCGACCATTCGTCAGCAATGATGTGGTGCAGCTTAAAGAGTACCGTATGCTTTTCCGCTTCCCGCACCCAGAGGTGTACCTGGAACGGCGGATCTTGTTCCAGATCCAAGTGGCTGTCGATGGCGCTGTGGAGGGCGGCTTCGTAACGCGTGGTGGGCCAGTTGCGGGCGTCTTGTACAAACAGTACGCTTTGTCCATTCGTTTTTGGATACTGCCGTACCTCCTCCCCTACCCGGACAAATTGGGTACGCAAAATTTCGTGTCGGTCCACCAACTGCGTCAGGGCCCGCTCAAAGGCCCCTCGGTGCAATAATCCGCACAGCTCGTAGGCCGCGTAAATGTGATAGGTATTGCTCGATCCGGTAACCTCACTCAAGGTCCACATCCGAGTTTGGCTGGAAGACAGGGCGTAACTATCGGCTTCGGGTAAGCGGGGAATCACCGCTTGAGCACCGGTAGCGTGTTCGCTAGCCCAGTGGGCCAGTTGCTTGATGCTCGGGTGGGTGTAAAAATCGCGGAGGGCAACGCGCAAACCCGTCCGGGCCTCCAACTGTAGCAGGACCTGAATGGCCAAAAGCGAATGGCCACCGGACTGGAAAAAGTCTTGGTTGATATCGACCGCCGAGCTGCCCAACAATTGGGTCCAGATGTCGGCGAGTACTTTTTGGAGGGGGCTGCCGGGGCCTTCGGATACTGCGACCTCGGGGGTCGTCAGGGGAAGTTCGGCCAGGGCCCGCCGGTCCAGCTTGCCGTTGGGGGTCAGGGGCAATTGCGCAAGCGATTGCCAGTGACTGGGGAGCAGGTACTGCGGCAATTGTTGACTCAGCACCCGACGGAAGTCCGCCAGCTCGTGATCGGCAGCGCTCACCAGGTAGGCCACCAGTTGTTTTTCTCCGCTGATGGTCCGCAGGCTCACGGCAGCAGCGTGAACGCCCGTCATCTTAGTCAAGGCGTTCTCAATTTCTCCCAATTCGATGCGGTAGCCCCGCCACTTTACCTGTTCGTCCGCTCGGCCGAGGTAGTACAACTGTCCATCCATTCCCCAGCGTACCAAATCTCCCGTTCGGTACAAACGCGAGCGCTGTCCATCGTTCCATTCGTGGTCGATAAAACGATCGCGGGTCAGGGTTTCCCGACCGTGATAGGCCAGGCCAAGCCCACGTCCTCCAACGTACAGCTCTCCCACCACTCCCGGCGGACAGAGGGTTCGGTCTTCATCCAACACGTATACTTGCGCCCCGGCAATCGGTCGACCGATGGAGACGCGAGTTGCTTCCACTTCTAGCTTGGCAACGGTACAACCCACCGTGGTTTCGGTGGGACCGTATTCGTTGTAAATGTCCAGATCGGGATTCAAGCGACGCAGCATGACCACCTGATTTTGTCCGAGGGCTTCGCCACCCAAAATCACTTTTTGAACCGGCGTATGCGAGAGGTTTAAAAGGGGTAAAATTTGGAGGTGAGCGGGCGTCATCTTTACCGCCCGGATGGGACTACCGGGACGGAAAATATCGTAGAGTATTTGATCAATTTCGTCATCGGGGGCACTGAGGTGCAATTCATCACCCCGGAGGAGGGGCCCCAGTACGCTGGTTAGACTCAGGTCGAAAGACAGCGACGTAAACCAGGGCGTGGGATAAGTCGCCGCGTCGTCGAAATAGTAGCGGTTGGCCCATTGCAGGTAGTTGCTGATGTTGGCGCGGCTGATGCGGACGCCCTTGGGCCGTCCGGTCGAACCGGAGGTATAGAGCAGGTAGGCCAGTTCATCGGCCAGCTGTTCCGTTTGGGGGGTAAAGTCCTGCGGAGGGTAATCCGCTGCGAGCGAGCAGGTTGCTTGATTGGGCAGCTTTTCGAGGAGGGAGCTGCGCGCGGCATCGTGGAGCAGGAGTACGGCCTGTGAATCGTCGAGTAGGTACTGGATTCGCTCCAGGGGATACTGCGGGTCGATGGGCAGAAAGGCTGCCCCGCTTTTGAGGATGGCGAGTAGGCCCAGGGTGAGCTCAACGGAGCGGTCGGCCAGCAGGGCCACCACCTGTCCGGCTCGTACCCCGTGGGTACGAACGAGCTTTGCGGCCAGGGCATTGGCTTGTGCATTTAGGCTTTGGTAGTCGAGCGAACGCTCGGCAGTCCGCAAGGCAATTGCCATGGGCCGCCGAGACACTTGTCGTTCAAAAAGCTGGGCTAAACTGGCGTAGGTCGGAATGGTATCTTGGGATGGGGCCCAGTTCAATAGCTCCTGCCGATCCGCCTCCCGGATGAGGAAGGTGGGGCGGAGCGCTTGTTCGGGCGTAGCGAGTATTTGTTCGAGTAATTGTTGGAAGTAGCGATTAAAACGGTCGATGGTCGGAGCTGCGAAGAGCGCCGTATTGTATTCCCAGTGCAGTTCGAGACCGGCTTCGGTTTCGACAAAGTAAAAAGAAAGATCAAATTTGCTGCTGCCCCGTTCCCGGTGCAGGGCCCGACTCTCAACGCCCGCCAACGCAAAATTTTGGTGGGCATCCAAATCGCGCTCCAAATATTCGATCCAAACGTCAAATACGGGATTGCGACGGTGGTCGACGGCGGGAGCCAGCGATCCCACCAGGTGGCTAAAAGGGAAGTCGCGGTGTTCCATGGCTTCCAGCAGTACGCCATGGACCCGTTGTAGGTACTGGACAAAGCTGTCGCCCGTTTCCCGCCGACTCCGCAGGGCCAGGGTGTTGATGTAAAAACCCAACTGTTGCCGCAGGGCTTCTTGCCGCCGACCATTTACCGTGGTACCGATGATGACCTCGCGTTCGGGACTCAAGAGGGTCAGAAAGCTTTTGACCACCGTGGTCAAGCCCGTAAAGAAACTCACGCGCTGCGTCCGACAGAGCTGGGCGAGTCCCTCCACTTGGGAGGTGGAAATCCGTTGCCGCAAGGTCTGCCCCCGAAACGTCTGGTGCAAGGGGCGGGGGTAATCGGTAGGTAGATCCAGTACGGGCAGGGGCGCGGCCAATTGCTTTTGCCAATACGCTTGCTGGGCTTGCCAGGCGGGAGTGGACAACTGGGCATGCTGCCAAGCGCTGTAATCCTTGTACTGAATCGCCAGCCTGGGGTGTTCGGCCCGTTGGCCCGCGAGGAGCGCCGCGTAATTTTCCCGCCACTCCCTTAGTAAAATGGCCAAGGACTGAGCATCGGAGATGATGTGGTGGAGGGCGACCAAGAGTCGAAAACGGTCGGGTGCGAGGCGGTAGACTTGCAGGCGAAAGAGGGTATCTTGCTCCAAGTCAAAGCCGCAATCCATAAATCGGCGGGTATGAATGTCGATGGTTTCCTCCGTGCTTACCTGGTCCTCGACCCAATCGACGTAGGACAGGGTCAGGGCGTGGCGGCCGGGAGGGTGAATGATTTGTCGGGGTTGGCCCTCCCGAATCACAAAATTGGTACGAAGCACCTCGTGGCGTTCCTCCAACTGGTACAAAGCCTCCTGTAGGGCCTGGAGGTCCAGGGGCCCGTCGATGGCAAAGACCGCGTTCATGTGGTAGGCCAGTTGTTGGGAATCGAGCTGGTGAATGGCCCACAGACCGGTCTGGGTAGCGGAGAGCGGATAGTCTTCTGCGGGGGGCAGGGCCTCGATGTTGGAGGTTAGCTCCGTGGGGCGCTCTCGCAAGTAGCGGGCGAGTTGGCGAACGGTGGCGTAGTGCAATACAAAATCTCGGAAGGGCACTTCCACCCGCCAGCGCTGGCGAATCCGCGATTGGACCCGCATCACCTGGAGCGAATGGCCACCCAGTTCGAAAAAGTTGTCCTCCGGACCGATGTCCTTGATTTGCAGTACGTCCTCCCACAGCTCCAACAGTTCCCGCTCCAGAGGCTGCGGCGTTTGTTCCGTCGAAGCGGAGGCTTCCGTCTCCGGACCTTGGTATTGCGCTAGCAACAGGCGGTCGACCTTGCCGTTGGGCGTATGGGGAAAACGATCCAGCAGGATGATTTCCCGGGGAATCATGTAGGTGGGCAACAAGGTACTCAGGGCTTCCTTGATTTGCGTGGGACTGGGCGTAGACTCGGTCTGACCGGTGACGAAAGCCCGCAAATAAGCGGGTCCCCGATCGGGTTGCTGGACCAATACCGCCGCCTGTAATAGCCCCGCTACTTGGAGCAGGCCCGCTTCCACTTCTCCCAATTCGATCCGGTGACCACGGATCTTTACCTGTACATCCTGCCGACCGTAGAAGAACAATTCTCCCGTTGGGCTGATGCTTCCCGTATCTCCAGTGCGGTAAAGGCGATCGCCGGGTGCCCCGTAGGGATCCGTCGTAAAGCTGAGGGCCGTCTTTTCGGGATTGTTCAAATAACCCCGTCCAACGCCAATTCCGGCCACACAAATTTCGCCTTTGACTCCGATCGGACACCAACGCAACTGCTCGTCGAGTACGTACACGCGTAGATTGTCCACGCTGTGCCCAATGGGTACGAGAGGGCCAGTGGGAGGCTCGTAAATAAAGGCCAGGCTGACATCGTCGGAGGCTTCGGTGGGGCCGTAGGCATTGATGATTGGAATGGTGGCTTGCACCCGGAACCAACGCTCGACCAATTCTTTGGACAAGGTCTCGCCCGTCAGCATCAAGTAGCGTAGGGCGTTGGTGGGGAGCGAATAACCCTCCTCATCCCAAATCTGTAAAATTTCATTGAGATGGGAGGGTACCAATTCCAAAATACTCAGTTTATCTGCTGCCACCCGCGACGAAAAGGTCAGGGGCGACAATATGGTTTCTTGGTCGTAGATCTGGACACAGCTGCCGCCAATCAGCGGAGCTAGCGCCTGCCAGATGGAAATGTCGAAGCTAATGGAAGCCGTAAAGCCGATGACCGTTTCCGAGTTCAGCTCCATGATGCGAACCTTGCTGTAGAGGTGGTTCATAAGACCACCCATTTCGATCAGCGCACCCTTCGGTTGCCCCGTACTACCGGAGGTATACAGGACGTAGGCCAGTTGCTCGGGATTGCCGGGCAGGAGGTGCAGCTGGTCGGAATAGTGCCGCCAGGCAGCGGCGGGGTCGGCGACGGACACGGTGGGCACCGGACCCGGTTCGGCCGGAATCCGATCCGTCAGGAGCAGGGGGGCCGCCGTATCGGTCAGCAGGTACTCCCGTCGGGAGGCCGGCAAGTTGGGGGCGATGGGGGCGAATGCCCCACCCGCTTTGAGGATGGCCAAAAGGGCGATGATGTAGTGGTCGCTCCGTTTCATACTTACCGCCACCCGCACCTCGGGCATTACGCCAAATTCCGTCCGCAGGTAGTTGGCCAGTCGGTTGGTGAGGTCATCCAGTTCGGTGTAGGTGTAGGTGCGATCGCGGTAGCGAATGACCGGGGCCTCGGGTTGCCGCCGGACCTGCTCCGCGAAAGTTTCGCCAAAGCTGCGACCTAACGGATAGTCGTGGATTTCGGCGTTGAAATCGTAGCGCAATTGCTGGACTTCCCGGGTACTCAGCAGGGTCAAATCTCCGATACGGTCATCGGCGGATTGCAAGATGCTGTCGAGGAGTTGGTGGTAATGTTCGGCCAGGCGTTCGATGGTAGCCCGATCAAAAATATCGGTATTGTACTGGAGGTTGCCCTGGAGGGTTTCGGTGCCTTCTACCCACTCCATGGAGAGGTCAAAACGGGTTCCCTTTTGCACTTGGGGAAAATGACTCAGCCGCAGACCACCCGCATCGACGGTTTGGCCGTCCGCCTCGGGCAGGAGCAGGTTGGTAAAGCGATCGAATTCGCTTTGGCTACGGAGGTAGAAGAAGCTTTGGAAGAGGGGATTGTAAGCCGGATTCGGGCTGATGCCCAGGTCTTCCACCACCTTGGAAAAGGGATAATCTTGGTGGTCGAGGGCCATGCTGATTTCGCGGTTGATTTGCTGGAGAAAATGCCGGAAGGACATTTGCTGATCCAGGTCGGCGCGAATGCCGAGAGTGTTGACGAAGTAGCCTTGGGTCCGGGCGTAATCCACCTGGGTACGATTCATCACGGGGATGCCCACCACATTGCTCGCCTGGCGGTGGTAGCGGAATAAGAGGGTGTGGAAATTAGCCAGCAGGAGCGCAAAGAGGGTACTGCGTTCGCGTTTGCAGAGGGCCCGGAGTGCCGCCAAACGCTCCGCCTCGATGCGGAGCGGGACCGTCTGCCCGCGACCGGAAGCCTGGCTAGGCCGTGGCCGGTCCAGGGGTAGCTCCTGCAAGGGGGCCAGCCCAGATAAGCGTTCTCGCCAGTAAGCGGCTTGGCTTTCTCCCGTGGCGCTGCGGATCAACTGGCGTTGAAAATCAACGAAGGTCCGGTAGACATCGCTGGGGTCGGCAGCGGCCAGTGCTTCCCCTCCACTCAACGTTTCGTAGGCCCCCAAAAATTCTTCAAACAACTGTCGCATCGACCAGCCATCGCTGACGATGTGGTGCATCGAAATCCAAAGCAGGGCCCGGTCGGCGGAGCGGGCGTAGAGGCGAATGCGAAAGACCTCGCCCCGCTCCAAGTCGAAGGGCTGGGCAAAATCGTCGGCCAGCCGCTGGCTCAGCTCCGCATCGGTCCAACCCTCGGCGGGCACCAAGGCGAAGTCCAAATCCACTTCGGTGCGCAGCTCTTGCCGGGGTTGTTCCTCGGCAAAGAAGAAACGGGTCCGCAAAACGGGATGACGGCGCTGCAACCAAGCAAAAGCCTCCCGGACCCACTCCGGCCGGTAGCCCGCCACGATCTGGAAGCCATAGCCTTCGTTGTAGGTCCAGCTTTGGGGATCGTTGTGGTAGATAAAAAAGAGGGCCTCCTGTCCGTATGACAGGCGGTAATCCTGCGCACGCTGGCGCGCCCGTTTTTGGGCTAGCAATTGCTTGGCCAGGGCTCTCTTTTCCAGTAGGGTCATTTCCCGAGCGATCTTAGAAACGCCGTTGGTTTCCGGTAAGGGTCGCTTTTCCGAGGTATCCATATGAGCGGTGAGGTTAGGGGCTTGGTGCCGAGCGGACTAGACGTCCGATTCGAGGGAGGCGATGAGTTGATCCAGTTCGTTTTCGTTCAGTTGGTCCACGTCCGTCGTTTCGACGGTGGGCGATTCCGCCGGTTCGGCCGGGGTGGAAGACATCGTTTGCAGGTGTTCGTAGAGTTGGTCGATCAGGGAGCGGATCGTGTGTTTGTAGAGGAGATCGGTGAGGTTGACCTTCCAGTTGAAGTCGCGTTGAAAGCGGCTGCGAAATTCCATCGCGGCGATGGAGTCTAGGCCGAGGTCAACGGGGGAGGATTCGACGTCGATGTCGCTCACTTGCATTTTGAAGATGTGGGCCAGGTTTTGGAGGACGTAGGCTTCGAGGTCGGCACGGCTGTGGATACGGGGGGCCGGGGTAGTGCGGGTCGAGGGGCGGTAGCGCGCCAGGACGGGCAGGCTGTCTTCCAGGTACATTTGCCGACAGGGACGCCGCCGGACCTTACCACTTGAGGTCATCGGTACACTCGATTTCTTGACCAGCACGATCTCTTGGGGGGCTAAGCCGTAGTTGTCGAGGAGCATTTCGTAGGTTGCCAGGGCCAATTGTTGGAGGGCCTCTTCGGTATTTTCGGATAAGCGGCGCGGATCGACTTCGTGGACCAGTACCAATTGCTCTCCCTGGCCAAAGTCGTGGGCAAAGGCGGCACCCCGATTCTCAATCAAGGCCGGGTGCAATTGCTGTGCGAGGTATTCGATATCGTGGGGATAGTAGCGGACCCCTTCGACGATGATGAGGTCCTTCCAACGGCCGGTGAGGAAGATTTCGCCATCGCGGATAAAGCCCAGGTCGCCCGTACGCAAAAAGGGTCCCTCGTCGGTATCACCGGTACGGGCCCGAAAAATTTCGTTTGTAGCCGCTTCGTTTTGCCAGTAGCCGCGCGCCACGGTACTGCCCCGCACCCAGATCTCCCCGACCTCGTCGGTGGCACACTGGCGCAAGCTCACCGGATCGACGATGCGAACGTCGACATCCGCCGCCAGCTTGCCCGATCCCACTTGGGCTAGGGCCCCTTCCGTCTCGGCGCTTACGAATTCTACCTTGCGCTCCGATAGGGCACTTTCGCTGACCCAGCATTTGGCGTACCCTTTCGTCAAGTCCGAAGAAGCCAGCAAGAGGGTAGCCTCGGCCAGCCCGTAGGCCCCACAAATCTTTTCCTCAAAGGCACCACTCGGATCTACCAATTGGAGAAAGCGGTCGATCGACTTTTGGCGGATGGGTTCGGCGGCGTTGGCAAAGCTTTGGATACACGATAAATCCAGGTCGGCCAGATCCTCCGGTTTGATTTTGGCCACGCAGAGGTCGAAGGCAAAATTGGGGGAGACGGTATGCGTGCCCCGTACCCGATCGATCACTTTGAACCAGGTGAGCGGGCGGGTGACGAAAGTCACGGGAGCCATCAAAAAGCAGGGGCAATCGGAATAGAGGGGCAGCAAGATGCCATAGATCAGGCCCA
Source organism: uncultured Saprospirales bacterium (assembly GCA_937899855.1). GTDB lineage: Bacteria > Bacteroidota > Bacteroidia > Chitinophagales > Saprospiraceae > CALLVY01. The sequence goes on from CALCCH010000499.1 coordinate 9,015, forward strand.
TGTCGTGGAAGGCGGGTAGCCAGGACACCATCCGGTGGCCCCGGTGGAAGGGCGTATGCCGGTGCATGATGTCGATGTTGATCATCAGGTTATCATTGCCCACCATCACGCCTTTGGGATTACCGGTGGAGCCGGAGGTATACTGGAGAAAGGCCAGGTCTTCGGGAGTGTGGGGCCACTGCTCGCTGGCGGGCAGCGGCTCGGCAGCGTAGACGTCCGCCCCGGGAGCCAGGTAGTCGAGCCCCGCCAGGAAGGGATAATCTTCCTGCATCTTGGCCAGCTTCTGGGCTTCGTTGGGCGTGGTGAGGGCCAATCGGATTTGGGCGTCTTGTACGATAGAAGCGATCCGTAGTGCATTGGCATTTTTGCGAGGGGGATAGGCGGGTACGGGAACCGCACCGGCGTACAAACAGCCGATGAAGGCTTCAATAAACTCCAGGCCGGCGGGGAACATCAGGATGACTCTCTCCCGAGGCGCCACCCGACTGCGGATGAGCGCTGCCCACTGCTGGGCACTGCGGGCCAGGCTGGCGTGGTGGTGTTCTTTGACCACTTCGCCCTTGCTGTTGTAAAAGGCGTAGGCCAATTGCTCGGGCTGGGTACTCGCCCGATGATTGAGTAGGTGTACAATGCTATTGAACTCCATATCGTATTATTTTTTGTGGTGATGGCCCCAGTTTTCCAATTCCTCGGGAGACCAAAGACGGGGAAAGTAGCTGATGCGTTGGAAGCGGGGGTTGAGGTATTTGCGCCAGTTGGTGCCGCCGGTGGACTTGGCCGCTTTGGGACCGTTGTGGCCCAGGTATTTCATCGCCACCTTGAGGTGGGCATCGGGCCAGTGGATATTGGCCAGCTGGTCGAAGCGGCGGAGGGCCCGGGCGATCTGCTGATCGCTGTCCAGGGGGAGGTAGTGATTGAGGTAAATCTGGTTGAGGTTGGTGTAGCGCATCGTCCGTAGGGTAGCCAGGAGGGTGCCATCGTGTTTCTTTTCAAAATCGGTGAGGGTCACGCTTTTACTATTGGTGGCCACATCGATTGCCCCGCGTTTCCAGTAGGATTTTTCGTAGAGCGTTTCGAGTGGCAGATCGCGGGAAAGCTGTTGACGCCATTTGTAGCCGAGCAGGTTGTAAGCATCGGTGGCGTGGGCTTCGATCAGGCGAAACTGGGCCGACTGGAAGCCACTGGCTGGGAAGAGGGCGTAGCGAAATTGGAGGAATTCCTCCTTATCCATCCCCTCCCCCATCACGACGAAGGAAGCGTTGATGATCTCAAAATAGCGGCTGATCCGTTCGATTTTTTCGACGAAGACGGCGGGCTCCGGACGGGGGTGCAGCTGGGTCAGCTGTTTGAGTTCCCAGAGCATCAATTGGAAATACAACTCGACGATCTGGTGGTAGACGATGAAGATAAACTCGTCGGCGTAAAGCGTCTTGGGTTTTTGTAGCGTGAGCAGGGTATCCAGACAGAGGTAATTGTCGTAATCGAGATTGACCTCCATCCGCAAGCGTTCCAGGTGGCAGTTGAGGCTTTGGCCTTCGGCGCTGTAGCGTTGGCGAAGCTGTTCCAACTGTTGGAGTAGCCCTTTATCTTTGGCTAGGGTAAAGCTATCCATGCGAGGCATTTTTTGCGGTGAACAATGAGCGGCAATCAGGAAACGAGGGCGGTACCGAATTCTTCGGCTTTGGCTTTTTCGTAGAAATAGGTGCCGATGGCGATATCAAAAATGCCCATTCCCTTGGGGTTGAACAGCATGGCTTGCTCGGGGGGGATGCTCCGCAGTATTTCGGGGTCGATCAGGTCGACGATATCGTAGGTACCCTC
>CALCCH010000500.1 GCA_937899855.1 uncultured Saprospirales bacterium
GTTGCGGTCAATGCGAAGATTCTCCTCATTTTTGCTGCAGGAAAGGATGCCGAGGAGAAGTAACAGCAGGGTGATGGTAGTTAGTTTCATCAGATGCGATAGCGTTTGCGTTGAGATTTTTGCTGATTGTATTTGAGTAGCGACCAGACGTGTCGGTCACTGATTTGAAAGCGGTCGGCTAGGGTGGCTACCGTATTACTCTTGTGAAAACCGTGATCGGGGTAAAGGCCTTCGAATTCAAATTGTACTGCGTAGCGCCGGACGATCGGGGTGGAAAGCAATTGGCGGTCGATCAGATAGACCACTAAATCTTCCGCCGTCGGGGCTTGCCCCTGACGGTCGCAATAGGTTTGAAAATTTTGGAGCAAGTGCCGTTGAAAGGTATCGAGTAACAACTTTCCATTTTCCATATTGATGGATTGTTTTATTTTAGTGGCGCCCAAGCCGGGAGATTGGTTGGCGTTTGTGGGTGTAATATCCCCCGCCGGGCACGGTCCGGCAAGGACATATTTTTCGTTTTTCACCCTCGACTCTCGTCTTCCCAACTGTGGATTGGCGGGGCCAAGTCCTCAACAATACACTGGTTCACAACACTTTAACTACTTACCTTTAGTATTTTAAATAGCTCGACTTTCACCTTATTACCGCAGGCATGCACCGTCATAAATAGCTCAAAATACTACCCCGGCTGAGCGCCAAGGAAAGAAAAGAGTTTGCCAAGTACTACGCGGCCAACTACGGCACTCACCGCAGTGGTCTGGAAATTCTTCGCAAAACCCTCCACGCCATTGAGCAGGGTACCCATACCGATCCGGGACTGGCCCAGGAAGTCCTTCCCTCCCGCTTCGATGGCAAGCGCAAGTCCAAGGAATTACTCAAATTGCTGCGGCGACTGGAGGATTTTTTACTCCAGCGCCACCTGGCCAACTCCAGATGGGAGCGGAACCGCACCCTACTACAGATCTACCGCCAGCGGGGCATCGAGGATTTGTTTAGCGATCGCCTACAACTGCTCCGCGACCAGCTCAGCGAAGAGGAGCAGCCCGACCTCTGGCATTGGTACGAGGCCCTTTGGTTGTCCCACTGGACTTATTTCAATTCCTTTCGGGAACACCGTCAAAGCAGTCCGGTAGCCCTTTGGGAAGCCTTCGAAAATTTACAGCATTTTCACGATGCGGCTTACCTTCGCTACCAGTGCGAGTTTTTAAATCGCCAGCGGGTCAGTGGGGAAAACGTCCCCCCGTCCGTCGAACACCGTGCCCCGCACGGGCGTACCCAGGACACAGGCCACTTTTACCACTACTGCTACGCCCTGGCCAATACCTTGATTTTGACTGGTCAAACGGCCACCTATCGCAAACTCAAGGAGGCCCTGCTCCAGCATCCCAAGCGCCTGGCCCGACGTGATCAATACGTACTCATCACCAGCCTACTCAACTACACGGCTGACCGCATCATCGCCGGGCGGGTAGATTACATGGCCGAAAGCCTCACACTCGCCCGCTGGGGCATGCAGCACAACGTTTTTGAAATAGATGGGGTACTCAACGATAGCCACCTCCTCAATTTTATCGATACGGCCAGTAAGCTGGGAGAATTCGAACAAGCAACGGAATGGCTAGACCAACACCTCAGCAACATCAAAGCAGCACATCGAGAGGCGGTTCGCCTCCTTTGCGAAGCAATGATACTGATGGGTCAAACCGAATACGCCGCCGCCCAAGAAAGACTCCTGCATTTTCGTTCCCAGCGGATCGATTTCGAGCTGCGCTACCGCTGGCTCTACTTGCAATGCCTCTACGAAACCGATCGCCACGATAGCGCCCTGTTGGATGCCTGCGCCAGCTACGAAAAATACATCCGACGCAGCCCACTCCCCGATCGACAAAATCGCAGCGCCCTGAATGTCGTCCACTTCTTACGTCAACTTACCAAAGCCCAGATCGATACGGCTCGCCTCCGCGAAAAACTCCTGGCGACGGAGCAGATCTTTCTCAAATCGTGGCTACTGGAGAAGATCGGGGAACGTCAAAGGAGGGATCAGGGCAACTAAGCCCCAAACCCTCCCAACCCATCAAAGGCGATTAACCAGAAATGATCTCCACAATGACGATGTCGTCGTTTTGATCATCGCTATCCGTACCACCATCACCCTGACCATTGCCTCCCTTGAGGGTCTGCATTTGAGCGGGGTTGAGTTGCTGCTTCGACCATTGAGACCAGCTTTTTTTCTTGATTTTTCTCATTGGAAAAAATTTTAGAACGTGAAAAAATGATGGAGCTCAGAGACTTGTCTGGGGTGTCTGCAGCCACTCACAAGTATCTTTATCTCCGGTGTCACGACACGGGAAGGGCTGGCCAAATCCAGTTCGCAAACCGGTTTGACGAAGGGGCATTTGGGCCGTTCCTATCGCGTGGGTGACAAGACAAAGATGGGGACAAAGGACTCCTTAAAACAGCCTAACTAACTGATTATCAGTATTTTGAAAATTTACAGAAATTTAGAAAAATTTAGCTGACGGAATGGAGTACCGAAGGGTGGCTCGGGCGAGGCGGGGAGCAATGCAGCACTAGACGATGAGGCGGACTTGGTTGCTGATCAGGGCTCGAACGGATTTCCAGTACCGCTGGTACAGCTTTTTGTGGGAGCGGTGGGAAACTTCAATTACTGGGGTATTGGCACGGCGAACGCCGTAGAGGTAAGGAGCGATCAAGGCCTGTCCTTGATCGGTGGCACCGTCGATAACCGTGCCGTGGAAGTAGGGGAAGTGGTCGTAATAGTAGAGGTGCATCTCGCCAGCGGAGGACTGGCCATTCAGACGAGTAATCTTACTGCGGAGCTCATTGATGATGGTTTCGCTTTCGACAAAGGCGTCGCGTTCGAAGGCATGGACCTTGCTGCGATCGTCAAAATAGCGGCGCGCAAAATTCCCCTGAGGATCGAGGACGTAACAATGGAAGTGAATGCCCCGAGCGAGCAATTCGTGGAGGGGGTCACTAAAGGCGCTATCGCGTTTGCGCTCGAAGTACTGGCTGAAATTACGGAGTCGCAGGCCAATCTCAATCACTTCGGTCTGCGCCCGTTGGTAGAAGGCTACTTTTTGGTAAACATCGCGGCGCCCATCGTGGATGAAATAAGGGAGAGCGGCCGTAACCAACTCTGCCTCCGGCTCGATGAGCTGCCGGGGGCTGGATTCAGGAAGGGGTAACAGCTCACCCCGGTCCGGGTCGTAACGCAAACCGTCCTCAAAGTTGAGGATCTTTTGCAGACCTTCTTCGGCACGTCGCCGCAGTTTGACACTAACCGGTTTTTCGAGCCAGAGATTGCTCAGGCTGGGGCGGCTGATATTGAGGTGTAGCGCTCGAAACTTATCGCAAATTTCTTTTTGACTGAGACCGCGTTTTTCCAAGAGGTGGCGTAGGGCCAATCGAATAAAACTTTCCTGCTTAGCTGACATTTAATTTCATTTTAGGGACCGAGGTTTTCGCTCGCTTACGACCGATGCAGCCGTGGGGTACCACGTCAGGGGGTAGCGCATGGGCTTTTAAGCTTTTAAAATTTTAAATTCTTCACTGGTCATACTTGGAATAAACTCCACGATGTTGTAGTCCGCCAAGTCATTGATCTTGAAGGGATCTTCATTCAGAATTTTGAGCAATTCCGCTTTGCTTTCCAGCTTGCTAAGAATGATTCCACCGGTTCTCGGCACCTTTCTCCCCGATGCCACAATCGCTTGGTTCGCATACTGTAGCTTTAAATATTCGACGTGCGCTTCCAGATGGGCATCTACCTTTGCAAGGTCTACTTTGTAAGTCAATTCAATAATAAACATCGTTCTATTTTTGGTGATTGTTAAATTCGAGGCCGTTCCAGCTTGGTATTTGTACTCGCGAGGGTAACCGTGTAAAAAGGGTAGTCCTCTAAAACGCAAAAGGCTCGTGGTGCTGAGGCTATACTGCGTATTTCGAGCTGCTTATCAACAAGATAGTAGCTGGCTACGGTTTTCCCAAACGCAATTGGTTGTCGGCCTTCAACAAAGAGCGGGCTACGGGCTTTAAAGCCCTGGTTGGTAGCCCCCAACCAGCCTCCTAAAAAAGGTAAAGCCAGTACAGCGGGCTTAGGGCTCCCCGCTTTTTCGCGGCACCAAGCGCTCCCCTTTTCAAAAAAAAACCTATTTTAACAGCGCACATACTGATTTCGATGCTCACCACCCTAGTTCTATCCTTTACCCTGCCCTGCTACGCCCAGCAGCTGATCCTGCTGTTTTCCCTTTTGGGGCTGCTGTTATTCTTACGGGGCCTGACTTCCCCCGCCCTTAGCTTGGTGCTGGCCCTACTTTGCCTATTGTGCTACCAACCCGTCGCCTGGCTCCCACATCCCTGGGGCTATCCCCATTATCCGATGATGAATAAATCCGTAAATGTCTCCATCCGGGAAGAAGGATTCAAGCTGCGGGAAAAAATCAAGATGGAGCTCGCGCTTTGGGGAGGGATCAATTTCCGTCCGCGGATCGACGAGGGGCGAGCGGATTTTCACCTGGCCGTAGTAGCCAGTGGTAAGCTACAAAGTAGCCTCAACGAAACCCACGGTAGGTACGAATACTATTATCCGGTGGGGAGTCTCCGCTTTGTTCTGGATGGGTGGGCTTGTGAGCGTCTCGATCGCTCCCTTCCCGCCATTGGTGAGGGGCAAGGCCTCAGTAAGAGCGAGGCCAAAAAACAGCGCGATCAGCAAATCGAAGCCCTGCTCACCGACAACCTCCAACGCATCGGTCGGGATTTGCACCGCTGTTTTGCGGGTCAGCTGAAGTAATCCTCCGTCAGGCGACGGGCTAGGCTTTTTCCCCCACCCAAGAGATTGGCTAGAAAGGGGTAACGGGCATCCGATAGGTAGACCTTGCGAGATTGGCCCTCCGCATCGCGGTAGCTCAGTGCCACCCAGCGCTTGGCCAAATCCCCTGGCATCCGGTATGGCTCAATGGCGTCGGGACTACCGATTTTTAACTCCACCCTTTTACCCTTTAGTACCAAACCACCAGGATAACGGTAAAGATCGGCCCTAGGCTCCCAACGGGGGCTCCACCACGAGCGGTGGGGCCGTTGCAGGTACTGAACGGGAAGAACCGGCGACGGGGAGGATGTCGAAAAAAGTCCCTGGGCCCGAAAAGGGAACTCAAAGGGTGGAGCACTTGCTTCCCACTCGTGCAGGTGTAGTACCAGCACGCGCCAAAAGTCAGCCGCTCGCTGAGTTGCTAGCGTACGGCTACCGTCGTGATCGCAATGGTGGTAGCCTTGCAGGAGATCTGAAATGCCGCGGATATTGGCGTAGGGCGTCTCTCCCGTCCGGGCAGCATCCGCAAAACCGTAGGCTTCCATTTCCACGGCTAAGGTATTGTTGTACAATTTTGCGATGGACCGGGCCGTATAGGAATCTTTGCTGGCCAGTACTTTTTCACCGGAGGCAATGGGTCCCAAAAAGATGCGGTAAGGTACCTTTTTTTCTAAATCGCGGGCCAGCTGGCGCAACAACTCGATCATTCGGGGCGGACTGTTGATCACCTTAGGACGAGCCAGAAAGTCATCCTCCGTATCTTTACCAGAATCGTAGCCAATGGCTTCGCTGGCAATGACCACATCTCCGATGGCAGCATCTTTAACCCCTCCGGCGATACCAACCAGAAAGATAAATGCGGGTCGGAAGTGATCGATGATCCGGGTGGTTTTGGCAGCCAGGTTTACCGTACCCGATCCCGTTTCGAACAAGCCGACCTTCCAGTCGCGTTGTGGACTACGCAGCGTTCCCACCTCGTAGCGTAGGCCCACCCGAGCTTGGGGTTGACGGTCTTCGAGATGAGCAGCGACCCCTTCAAATTCCTCCCGCAGTGGACACAGTACGGCAAGGTCGATTGGGACGGCAATGTGAGTAATTGAAAAGGCCATGATTCATCGCTGATACAGCGTTTTAATCGGTACATCAATCCCAAAGCCACCAAAAAATCGGGTCGCTGTAAAGTTGATGCGCTCCCCCTCAAGTTCCCGTACCTGGGGGCCGTACTGCCCACCAACCGCCAGGTAGAAGGGGGTTTTGGGGATGTTCCAGTGGACCTGCAAACCGGGTTTGAAGACGTTGCGAAAATTAAAAATGCTTTCGCCCAGCGCATCCGAGTCGGCGCGGAAGTCGAGGAGGGCACCGAGGTCGAGGAAGGAAAGGAAAAGGCTAAAGGAAGCCGTTTTTTCCCGCCCCAGCAGGCTGCTGATACTAATGCCCACCGGCATGGTCGGCGTGACGGTGGTGCTGCCGGCATCGGCGGGCAGATTGCGGTTGGTCGTCCATTCGTCCCAACCGACGGTAGCGCCCAAATAAGCGTTGAGGCCCACCGTAAATCGTTCGGTACGTTTGAGCCGGGAACTGCCGGGCGGATCGGCCAAATTGTTGAGCAAATCCTCCACCTCCGCTCCGGTCTCCGCATCGATGAGGTCGGCGATAAAGTCCCCGTAGCGTTGCAAATAGCTCAGTAGGCGCTGGCGTTTGCGGCGGCCCGTTTTATCCGCCTCCCCCTCAATATCGGCATCCAGTAGGGTAAACAAGCGCAACATCGAACTGACCGCGTGGCGGTGGTCCTTGATGTTGAGGTAGTAGATAAAATCGAGGGTCTGTTCGGTGATATCGGGGACCTTGTCCAAGGCGGGAAAACGCGTCCGCAGGGAGACGTACTGCCGCACATCACCCTGGTCCACGACCAGGGGCACCTCCAGCATGCGGTTGAAGGTGTTGACGAAAAAGGCCGCCCGGTGGTAAAAAGACAGGCTGTCCACCACGTCGGTACTGTCGCCACGGAGGCTGCGGTAAAGCGGGAGGGTCTGAAGATCTTCCACCGTACTGCGCACCACCTGGGTCAGGCCGTTGGGAGAAAGCAGTTGGACATCGTCTACCTGACGGAGGCGCTGGGTGAGCAAGCCGAGAAACACCTCCTGCTGGAGGCCACCATCCATCAGGGTATCGAGCTGGCCCTTGGTCAGCCACTGTTGTTCGGGGCGATCGCTGCGCAGACCAAACATGAGCTGGGTGGCGAAGCCAGTGGCCTGCAGAATTGGGCGGGCGTTGTCGCGGATTTGGCTTTCCACCTGGGCGTAGGTAGCGTCGAGCAGCGCCAGTTGTCGATCGACGGCTCGCAAGGTCCTTTTCAGATCCTGGATTTCGGAGGTAATGTAGGTATACGGGCTGACCCCACTTTTGGCCGCCAGGTAGATTTGCAGGGGATTGACGTTTTGAAAGTCGGTATTTTTTGCAGCCACCTGATCGTTCAAGCGGATCAGACGCCGTTCGACGGCCCGGAGTTTTTCCCGCTTGCGCTCCAACTGATCCTGTTGCGCCGTCGCTTCTTCCATAAAAATGTATTGGGGATCCTCTTCAATGTCCTCAAAATCAGCGATGATGGAAGCCAGTAGCTCAAAGGCCAGGGCCTCGTCGTAGGTCAGCAGGGTATTCCAAAAGCTACGGGTCGCCAGGATGGTATCCACCAAATGGGCCCGATTGGTTTCGACTTCCGCGAGGGCGGCGCGCAGGGCGCCCTCGGGATCGACCAGATTTTTCCAGCGATCGACCTGAAGGCGGTAGTTGACCAAATCGGCTTGCCAAGCCGTAAAGATATCGGCGATGGAGCGGTTCTCGTACCAGGTACCATTGAGGTTGGCCACAATCTCCAGTCCCGCCGCGCGCCACTGTTGGGGATTGCGTTCTTCCCCAAAGAACTTATCGTAGGAAGCCAGGGTATTGTACTTCAGGACCAGTGCGGAATCCAGGTAACCACGAAGCAGGGAAGGCAGCAAACTCAGGTCGTATTCCAAACCGGAATCATCCCCCAGCAGCACCTCAAAATTGTAGGCACTACGCAGCAGGTAATCGTTGGCTTGGGGCACGGGAATGGAATCCGTTGGGTACCGTTGTCGCAGCTGATTGACCGAATCGCGAAGCCGGGTCTCGATGCCCACCAGGTCTTGGTAGATGGCGGCGATTTGGTTGTACACTGCGGTGCTCTGCTGGATCAGGCTGTCGTAAGCGGGTTGCTGATAAGCGGTGGTAGCCAGGGTCAGGTTGGTCGACTTGATGGCCTCCTCGTAGCTTTGGAAGAGGTAGCGGTGGGTAATGGGTAAGATTTCCTCGATCGTCAGCTCGTTCTGGGCCATGCCGATCATGCTGTAAATCGCGAGAAAGCTGTAGGCGATCGGTTCGCTCTGGAGGGGTTTGAAATAATCGTCCTCCAACAGCAGCAGGGGGAGGCGAACGCTGAGCTGTTGAATGTCTTCGTAGAACGCTTGTCGCAAGCGTTGGATAAAGGAATTGGAGTAGGTAAAGTCGCGGTTGGAAAACTGGGAGATGACGTTGGGAAAAAGCGCCGTAAACTCGGGGCTGTCCTTGTTGAGCATGCGATCCAGGAAGTTGACCACCACTTCGTCCTTGGCCCGATCGAGAATAAATTCGAACAAGCCCTGGATGACCGCCACGGAATTGAGGATGCCCCCCGTGATGTTGGCATTGCTCCCCTCGGCGGCCTGACGCAGGGCCGTGGTATTCTGGATGGGCGGTAGGCTGTACTTTTGCAGGGTATTGCGCACCGATAGGTAATCGGCGGGGGAAACCACCCGTTCGGCCTGCAAGAGGTCGATGATCCGCTGGCGGGGTCCCGAGTCGACCCGGCGCAGGGCGAGGCCGTAGAGGGAGACGAGGGTGAGGGGCAGCGAATCGGAAAAAACAAAATTGTTGTCGACCAAGGCCCCGGCGATCAAATCGTTGTCGGCGTAATCGTCGAGGAGGTCGGACCAGTTGGTGGTGGTGAAGAGGGAGTCGGGTCGAATTTCGGTATCGTAGGCGCTGAGAATGGCGAGGATATCAGCGGTGGCCTGGAGGCTTTGCAGGTCAAAGCTATCGGACCGAAGGGGATTTTCCCGGAGCGTTTCGAGGGCCCGGACCATATTCTGGGCGTCCTTCCAGATGCTTTGTCCCGCTAGGGGGTGCAAGCCAAAGAGCAACAGCAGCAGCAGTAAGGATCGGTAGTATCTCATATCGGGTAGGTTTTGAGCAATGGAAGGGGAAAATTAGGCCACGGCGGGCGTATTGGTCTTCAGCAAATCATTGAACGCGCGGTACTGATCGAGAAAAGCGCTTTGGGTGGGGGCTTGTACCAGTTCCTCCCCCTGTCGTTGGAGGGCCTCGATCAAGGTAGTGGGGGCTTCAAAATCGTTGTTGAACAGTGCTTTTCGGAAGTTGGTTAAGAGCGCGGGACAAGCGGCGTTGAGCGCTTGGTAGACCGTATCCTCGGCCAGATCGACCCCACGGGATTGGTAGTCCGCCACCTCCCGATTGAGTTTGACCTCCGCTACGGCCAGGGCATCCAGGGCTTGTTGGTTGTTGCTCACGGCAACGCCAAGCAGGATGGGCGTGGCGGCCGTCTGCTGGACTTGTTTGGCTAGAAAGTCGTTGTACTTGGCGTAGACCCGTTGAAAATGTGGGGGATCGCTGAGGGGGGCAATGGTGGCCTTCCAGCGATTGATAGTATTGACCTTGCTCTGGGTCGATTCGATGGCATTATTGGTCAGGAGCTCCCGGTAGTTGGCTAGCAGACCGGCCTGCCGATTAGCCAGGGCCAGGAAGGCTGGGTCCTGACGCAGGTCAGTGCCCTGACTGGCGTAGGTGTCGAGGCGGTCCTCGATGCTGCGGGTGGTTTGGTTGAGGGCATCGATGGTCCGTAGGTTCCAGGGCAAGGTGGGGGTCGTCGCGACCCGCTGGAGGGCGGTGGGCAGCACTTGGTCTTGCATGATTTGCAAGAACTGCCGCGTAGCCGTGAGGTAGCCCTCGACGTCGTCGGATCGCACCGCACTGATGTCGAGGATGTGCTGGGCGATGTCACTGGTCTGGTAAGTGACCGGTTCCGACCACAATTTGGGATTGGAGAGGTGACCGAAGAAGTGGGTCAACTGTTCGTTGATGGTTTGGACTTCGGCTTGGTCTTCAGCGAGGTCGGATTGCAGTTGCCGGGCCTTGACTTTCCAGATCAGACGGGCGTTGCGGAGGAGGGCTTTTAGCGGATCGTTACTTGGCATTTAGGAGTCGGGGTTGGGTGACCAATGGGTCCAAATTAGTAAATATTGTGAATTTAACCCTTATTTCACGGCCTGATAATCTTTACCTTAGCCCCGGACGGCTGCGGAAGTGGATAAAAAACTACCTTTGGGGGACGGTATTTATCCCGAGCCGCTGGCCCGGATCGACCTCAAGCCTATGTACCAAACCCTCAAACGCATCGCCCAAGGCCTCCTCCCTACGCCACTGCTCCAGCGCTACGAAGATCAGCTGCGTGCGCTGGCGGCACGGCCTTATCGGGGGGATCGTTACCGTTGCAACCTCTGCGGTTTTCGGATGGCCCGCTTCGTCGAATTGGACCGTGGCGATCGCCTGTGCCCGCGTTGTGGCAGCCTGCCCCGGACGCGCCGGCTGTGGCGGGTGCTACAAACGGAAGTCGACTTGAACGGGCAGTCGATGCTCCATTTTTCCCCTCCCCGAAGCCTGGCCAAACAATTGGCTCGGAGCCCGCTGGCCCACTACCACCGCTCCGATTACGAGGGAGAGTTTGCCGCCGACTTCCAAATCGACCTCACCCAGATGTCCCTAGCCGACCGGAGCTATGACTTGCTGCTTTGCTACCACGTCCTGGAGCACATCGAAGCGGACCAGGCCGCCATGCGCGAGCTTTACCGGGTGCTGCGGCCCGGTGGCCGCTGTTATATCCAAACGCCTTTTCGCGAGGGGGAAATTTACGAAGACCCCACCATCCAGACCCCCAGTGAGCGCCTGCTACACTTTGGCCAAGAAGACCACGTACGGATCTACTCGGTCGCTGGGTTGAGCGAGCGGTTGCGGCGGGTGGGCTTTCGGGTGGAACGGCGAGATTTTGGGCCGGGGCAGGAGACCGACTTGGGTCTGAAAGAGCGGGAAACCCTCCTCATCGCCCACCGCCCACGGGGGTAGATTTCCGGTGATTTGGAGCGGCAAGTCGGGCAGAAAAGCGTAATTTGGAGGCTCAAAATTTCAACCGCGATGAAAGCAGCCAGTGTCAGAGAATTAAAAATTGCCCTCCAACAACAACCGAGTGCCCGGCTCGTCGAACTGTGCCTCCAACTGGCGAAATTCAAAAAGGACAACAAAGAATACCTGACCTACCTGGTGTACGAAGCCGACGACGAGGCGGCCTATATCCGCAGCGTCAAAAGTGAGGTGGAAGCTCAGTTTGAAGAGATGAACCGAAAAAGCTACTACTTCATCAAAAAAAGCGTCCGCAAAATTCTCCGGCAGGTTAAAAAGTACATCCGCTATTCTAAGAAAAAGGAAACGGAGGTCGAATTGCTGCTGCATTTTTGCTGGCAACTCCGCGAATTACAGCCCCCCATCTCCCGCCACCAATTGCTGCAAAACATTTACGAACGCCAACTGGCCCTACTCCGCAAAAAGATCGACCTGCTCCACGAAGATTTGCAGTACGACTACGCCCAGGAACTGCGGGCGCTACGAGAATAAGGGGGCGGTGTCTCCGTCCTAAGGAGCCAAAGCGAAATGTTAAAATTTTAAATCGACCACTTTTTTTCAGAAAATTTTCTCAGCAAAATCAAGGGTTTCAGCCGGTTTTGCTAACCAAGCGTTCCATTGGCTTATGGGCCCGAATGCTTTCGGGACCACCCTTTTGCCCCAAGCTCTACCCCCTCCTCTACTCCTAACAGCGCTTTTGTCTACAGCCTTCCTCCAATGCCGCCCCCAGTTCTACTTACGGTCCTACTTCCCCTCCAATTTGGCCTTACCTTCCGTTTTACTTCTAGCCCTTTCCCAATTGCCCACTCCTTGATCCACCAACGCGGAGCCCT
>CALCCH010000501.1 GCA_937899855.1 uncultured Saprospirales bacterium
CGGATCGCGTTTAAATACGATTTTGTTCGCAACGATCAGGGTGTGGCTTATGGCCCCAACGATTTTGAAGGGGTAAAGTTAATTGCACCCAGTCCATTGGGAACGCAGGCCAATACCCTGGGCTGGTGGTACAGCAACCAGAACGATCGGGACGAATGGCAGGGGACGACCGAATATCCCTACGTACGTACGGAGTACAGCGAACTGACGGGAGCGGTACGCCGGCAGGGCGGACCCGGCGACGAGTACCGGATGGGCAGTGGTCACGAGACGGTGCGTTTTAGTATGCCAGCGGGCAATGAGTTGCGTTACGTCTTTGGCAATCAGTCGCCGCTGTGTCTGTTGCGCAACGACGGAAGTTTTGACCCCAGCAGCCAACTCCTGCACTATTGTGGCCACACGGTTTTTTCCACCGACTACCTCACGCACACCGGGCAGGATGCCGATGGCATACAAGTGGTCACCTTTACCGATGGGGAGGGCAACGAAGTGGCGCGGGCGGTGAGTGGCTCCAGCGATATCAGCACCGATAATCTAAAGTCCGCCCAGTTCGTCATTCCCGCAACTGACTTTTTGGACATCCACATCACCCGGCGGAATGCCTTTCTCACCACCGTTGCCTTTAGCGGTACGGGACGGGACTTTTCGATCTACAATTTGGAGACCGACCAGCTGGCCTTCCCCGCCCACCAATCGGCCAGCGCCCTCAATTTGAGCGAAGGCTTTTACCGCATCACCAACCACAACGGCAGCGCGAGCCTGACCCTGGATTACGACCTGAACTACTATGACTTTTCGCTCAATATCCACGACCTGACCGGGCAGTTGGTCGCTACCGTAGCACCCAATGACGTAAGATACGATGCTACCAGTACGCCCACCCACCAGGCGTTTTCCCTGTACCGCTACGACAGCCGGGGCCGCCTGCTCTGGGAACGTACCCCCGATCAGGGGCGCAGCTATTTTTACTACAACAGCGAAAACCGAACCCGCTTTAGCCAGGATGCCCAGCAGCGTTTGGACCAAAAATTCAGCTACTACAAATACGATGCTACGGGGCGGGTAATCGAAAGTGGGGAGCGCAGTGGTATTCCGGTGGGGGGATTGGAAACCAAGGTGGACGATCCCAGCTTCCCCAACGACTACGCCAACATCGTGGACGATACCTACCAACTTTACGATGCCCCCGACCCCGCCTTTTCCTGGCCCGGTGGCTACGTCCAAAAATTTACCGAAGGCCGCCTGTCGAAAACCTGGAACGATCAGGAAGCCATCTGGTACAGCTACGATGCCTGGGGGCGGGTTGATTGGATCGCGCGGGGCATTACGGGGACGGCGCTCAAGATTACCGAATACCAGTACGACCTGTTGGGACAGGTGACGACGGTGGTCTTTCAGCAAAACGCCAGCGATGAGGTGCGTACCCATTACGTCTACGACCGCAAGGGGCAGATCACCGCAGCGGGCAACCGCCACTCCGCCGCTGACAACGATCCGGCGACCAACCACGTCCGCTATCGCTACGGCCTGGATGGCGAACTGGAACAACGCATCCTGGGCGATGGGCTGGAAAGTCAAACCTTTGCCTATACCCTGCAAGGGCAGCTCAAGGCCATCAATCCCGAAGATATGGTGGAGGTGGATTTGGAGCGGGGGGGCAGGCACGCTTTTAGCATGGCCCTGCACTACCACGTCCGCGACTATCGATCGGCCAATGGCTCCTGGCTGGATACCCACTTGCTACCGTCGACGTCGGCGGGGGATACCGACAACCGTTACAGCGGATTGATCACCGGGACCCGCTGGAAAACCCGGGCCGCCAGCGGTGGAACGGACCTGTCCGGTCATTTTGGCTACGACTACCACCACAACTACCGCAACGAATTGGAGTACAGCCGACTGGGTACCATCGAGGCTTACAGTGCGCCCGACTTCGACAGTAAGTTTAGCTTCACCACCGATTACTTCACCTACGCTGAATACGATCCCAACGGCAACATCCAGCGGCTGATTCGCTTTGCCGCTGATGCCCCCACCTGTCCGGCCGATGCCAAGTACATGGACAACCTGACTTACCACTACGATTACTCCGGGGGCAAAAACCGGCTGCGGCGGATCAGCGATGCCTTTGCGACGGATTGTATCCCCGGTCAATTGACCAATCAGACCCTTGCGGATACCTACGCCTACAACGCGAAGGGGCAGTTGGTGGTGGACTACGCGGAAGGTCTCTTTATGGAGTACGACCGCTACGGTCGGGTGGTGCGCGTTCGCGACGGGATCAAGATCAATGCTCCCTTGCGGGCGGAGTACTTCTACGGTCCCGACGGCCAGCGCGTGCGCAAGACGGTGTACGACGGCAGCAATTGGTCGAGTACCTGGTACGCCTACGACGGCAGCAGTTTGCAGGGCATTTACGAGAACAGCAGCGACTGCGCTTGTCATCCCGCGTTGGTGGAAGTACCCTTGATGGGGGGAACGCGGATTGGGATGGGCTATTGGAGTGGCGGTGCTTGGTCGTACCACTACGAGTTGGCGGATCATCTGGGCAACGTCCGGGCGGTCTTGCGGGAGGATGCGCAGGGCTTGCCGGAGGTATTGGACTACGCGGATTATTACCCGCGGGGTTGGAAGCATCCGGGGCGACAGTTCAGCACGGGGCAGCGGTACCGTTACGCTTATCAGGGCCAGTATGCAGAGGCGGATGGCGAGACGGGCTGGGCGGCTTTTGACTTGCGCAGTTATGACGGTCGGGCGTTGGATGACGGTGGATCCGTATCGAGAATTTTGGAGCCCTTACCTGGCCATGGGGAATCAGCCACATATGTTGACGGATCCGACGGGGGGAAGTACTAATCCCTTTGATCCCAATTGTGGTGGAAGTCCGACGCTAAACTTAGACAGACCATTGGAGGATTTCAATATCAGCATACCGGAAGGGCTTGACCGTCCCGTTATCACTGCATCAAGGATTAGAGGTAAAGGATCCAGTGGCATAGTAGATGCGTTTAGCAAAATACCAGATATTATGGGTGTTGTTAGACGTGAAATATACAATAGTGATATTGGTTTAAAGATTCTTCCTGACGCCATCTCCTTTGATATTGCCTTGCATACCTACGCGGTAAATGGTCTGCCCGTCAAACCGGTAGGCGTACTGATTCCACTAAGGGGCCCAGATGCTTTTAAGGGGTTTCTATTTAGTGAGGTAGCAACGGGGGGCGGTTTTGATATGTCACTAGAGGTAAACTTCAATGTTCACAAGGTAATCATAGATGATGTCTCAAAAATCACGGCACAAACATTTGCGGGTCCGAGGGCAGAGGTTAATTTTGGTGCAAAGGCACTTGGAAGTGTAGGTCTTAGTGGCTCGGCAAGTTTGCCAAACTTCGATGGATCATACGTACCAGTGTTATCTGGTTCGGTTAGCTTAGGAGTCGCGGTCCCCACTCCGTTCGGTGTATCGGGAAATGCAAACGTGGGATGGACTATTATTCAAGGTCGCATATTTTAAAAATGCTTGTTTTCAAAAAGGTACTGATTGGATTTTGTATTGCGGTAATCGCTTTTGGTGTAATCCAATCTTGGCTACGGCACCAAACAGAGGCTTACTCAATGTGGGAAAAACAGCTGGAGTACAGTGGTCGAGTACACGGTATCTTCAATACTCAACAATTTACTTATATCGATTTACTCCATCAAAAGATTTGCTTTCCCGCTTCGGCGAATGGCAACTATTTTGAATCGAATCTAGGATTTTTTTTGAATACTGGCGATTCGATACTCAAAGATGCAGGATCAGATACGCTGTTGGTGATCCGAGATTCCGTGCGGTACTTTTTTATAATCGGCCAATTTGTACCACGGGATAGGAGGCTCGGTAAATTTAACCCCGCCGCTCCATCCAATAAATAAATGTCTCTAGCCCAACTGGACTGGCCTTGTGGACTTTGCTCCGCAAGGCCAGTAGGGCATGGAGTTCAAGCTGGTCGTTTTCAGGCGCTATTGAAAAAATCATTATATATGATGAGTCAAATTCATTGATATCGATGAATTTGATTTGAGCTGTACCAACTACCTTTGATTTTATAATTACACATTCACCTTTCCATTCCCAATCCGTTACTCAAAAGCGGCGGTCGCAATTGACTGCTTATCCAACTGGCCTCGGCGTCCTGGTGTACGTTTGATTGGGCTTGGGTTCCTACCTATACTTTGAGAAAACTTCCAAGCAATAATCAATTAAAAAACTGCTACTGTGGAAGAATTATTTAATATTAATTGGGATAAGTTACTGGATACTTTTCGCGAGGATAAATGTGTCCTTTTTTTGGGTAGTGGAGCTTATCAAGCACCTGGAGGTATGGACTTAGAAGAGGGCTTGTCCCAATGGTTAGATGCCAATAATCCCAATCATCCATTGATCCGTTTGTACAATTCGGATGGCTTTTTTCTGTTGCGAAAGCGACGCTACCAAAGTCGAATTATTACCAAAATTCGGAAATTTTATCACCAGTCTTTTCCTGAGACGGAACGGCGGTTTAAGAAAGTGGCTGAAATTCCATTTTCCATGATCTTTACACTAACTCCTGATAATATTTTGGCCCGGACTTTTGATACCTACCACTTCCCATATTATTCAGACTTTTATTTTCGCCATAAAAAGGCACCAGAACGGTTTGAGGTTCCCAGCCCGGAGAAACCGTTGATTTATAATCTGTTGGGAAATATTGACGAGCCGGATAGTTTGGTCTTAACTCATCGTGATTTTTTCAGCTATCTTGATTCCGTATTTAACGGCAATAGCATGAATAAGGATATTCTCCAAGAACTTGAAAATGCGGAGTGTTACATTTTTCTGGGACTTCCGTATGAGCGGTGGTATTTTCAATTGTTATTACGAGTCTTGTCAATGCACTCAGATCGCTTGAGTGAGGTGGACCGATTTGCATTCAAAGAGATTGAAAATCAAGAATTACACGAATTATACACCGGGGAATTTAATATTCAATTTATTCCTACCGAGATTTCCTCTTTCATCGATGTATTACATAATAAATGTAAAGATGGGGGGTTACTCAAGACACCTGAGAATGTGTTTCTTGACTTGATCAACTCAGAAGATATTTCCCCAGAAAAGATTCGAAATTTGTTGGCCAAAAATAAAATCGGGGAAGCCATCAATAGTTTACGTTTATTTCTTGACCATTTTTACAGGTCGAGCCCTGAAATAAAAAACGATCTCATCATCATTCAGGGAAGATTTTATTCACTCAAGCAGCGGATCATCCGCGGAACGATTAATCCACGGGATTCACAGGTAGAGAATCGTCAAATTGTCGATATCTTACTGAGAATGATACCTCAAATGTAGAAATCATGAATACGACATCATGTAAAAATGAATATCGCTATCCTGGGGTAGTTCCTTTTTCAACGGATCAAAGTCACCTTTTTTTTGGTAGAAAAGAGGATACGAAAAACCTTCTCAAACTTATACAAAGGGAAAGGCTGATTACGGTATACGGTAAAAGTGGACTGGGTAAGAGCTCCTTGATTAATGCTGGAGTAGTCCCCGATCTTATTAGAAAAGGCCGCTGCCTTCCCCTTGTTATCAGGTTTGGGGCTTGGATGTCATCTACTTCAAACCCTCCCGTAGCTTTAATGCTGAAGATTGCTCGGGATGCCTATTCTTCACCAGAATTTAATGCAGATAATTTTTTGCGTTCATTACTGCCTGATGAAGATTCACTTTGGTTTCACATCAAAAGTACTCAACTAAAATCGAGGAAGCAAGTACTGTTAATCTTTGATCAATTTGAAGAACTGTTCAGTTACCCAACCGTTCAGATTAAAGCATTCGAAGAAGAGTTAGGGGACTTGTTGAGTACTCATCTACCCTTACGACTACGCCGAAAAATTGAGGAGGAGGAGCTCTTAACTGAGGAAGAAGAAGATATTCTAATGGATCCTTTGGACACCAAGATTCTTTTTGTGATTCGTTCGGATCGTTTGCATCTTCTGGATCGCCTGACTAGTACTTTACCCTTGATTTTGAGGAATTGCTACGAATTAAAAGCGCTTTCTCCTGAGGCAGCTAAAGAGGCTATCCTTTTTCCTGCCAAAATGCAGGGAAAATTCAGGACGCCTACTTTTACTTTTACCCCCATGGTACTGGAAAAATTATTGGATTTCTTGCTAGATGAAAGAAGTCGTAGGGTAGAGGGAATCCTAGTCCAAATGTTATGTGAGTATTACGAAAAAATTAAAGTGGAGAAAGAAGGTGTTCGCTATCTTGATATTTCTCAAATTGGTGATCCCGCACTCGTAGTGAGTAATTACTATGAGGAAAAATTAAAGGTCCTGCCAGATGCAAAGCAGGTAGCCGCTTGTCGTTTGATTGAGGATGGTTTGGTTTCGGATGGTGATTCCATGAGGCTAAATCTTCACGAATCCTTCATATATAATGAGTACAACATCGGCCAAGACCTACTGGATATTTTGGTGAATAATCGTTTGCTGCGTAGTGAACCTTTTATGCGGGGAGGTTACACCTATGAGTTATCACACGATCGCTTAGTACCAGCGGTAGTGAATGCCAGAGACAATCGCAGGGAATTGGAGTTAGCAGAGCAACGGCGAATCCGGGCGCAAAAAATGAGTGAAGAAGCCACCCGAAATCGCTACGCCAAATTAAAAGCCCGGCGTCAGTTGAGGATTGTTAGGACACTATTGGTGGGTGTCTTGATTGCTTTTTTGATGACCAGCTATTTTGGACTTCAGGCCAGTAGTAGACAAAAGGTAGCCCAACAAGCCTTGCTTGAGGCGGATGAGCAATCCAAGGAAGCCAAGCGTCAGAAGGAAGTGGCCGAAGAACGTTTGCACAAGCTCCAAAAAAATACTTTTAACTCATTATACGAGCAAGTGGAGGTTCTCATTGATCTTGGGGAGTGTGTTCCCAAAGCATTTGTTCGTGAAATGGAAAGTATTAGCATGACCCATCCCGATAGCTTGATTCTTATCCAGCGATACCAAAAAATTACAAATTACGTCAAATCCAATTGCCAATGATACGATTCTATTTTACCATGACCCTCTTGTGCTTAAGTAGTCATTTTATTTTGGCACAGACTCAAGATGTGCCCAATTCGATGGCTGATTATCGCCAAAAACTGCTGGCGGGAGATGAGGCCCTGCGTAATGGTCAATTCAAATTGGCCATCGATAAATATGATGCTGCCGAAGCTTACGATCCGCATCGTAAAGATGTGATCAGGAAGCGAGTGAAGAAAGTATTAGAAGCTGTGGAAGAATTGGCCGAAAAGGCCAAAGCTAACGCGGATGCTGCTAGACGTTCGGAAACGGAGGCTAAGAATGCTCGGATACGAGCAGAGCAAAGCGAAATTCGTTTGCAAGAATTGGTAGACAGCCTCGATGATAGTAATAAGAAACTCGAATCGGCAAGACTCCACATCAGTCGCTCTTTGGTAATTACCGAGGAGGCAGAGTTAAAGTCTAGATTGGCCTTGGAGAAGGCCCGTAAATTGACGGAGGCTTTTTATTTTTACGCAGGAAGGTTTGCCCTAGCTTTTCGAGAAGGGCAATTCTACTTTATTGACAAAAACGGCCAACGCGTTGAGAACATTAGTAAGGAGGGTTGGGACAAGGCCACCCAGTTTGATCGGAGGGGGCTCGCTCAAGTCTGGCGATCTGGGGAGTCTTTTTTGCTCGATACCTTTGGCCAGGAATATCCGGTGGCCTATCAATTAAAAGATATTACCCCTCATACCAAGGCTCTTGATTTATCGGGGCAAAGTTATCAGAAAATCCCTCGTAAGGTATTTGCACAAAGGGGGCTGGAAATTTTACTGCTTAATGATAATCAGATCGAAACTTTGCCTGCCCAGATTCAGCTCTTGAGTGAGTTGAGGTACCTGGACTTAAGTAAAAATAATTTGATAGATTTTCCTCCGTCACTAGGGAAACTTGAGGGACTGAGGAGTCTGTTCCTCAGCCAAAACCAATTAAAGTTTATTCCAACCAGCATATTTGGTCTTGAGGATATTACCGAACTGGATCTAAGCTACAATAAAATTCGGCGACTTCCCAATGAACTGGAACAAATTAGTGGTCTAAAGACACTTCTGCTCCGGAACAACGCTATCGTTACCCTACCCGATAGTATCCATAAATTTGCTAATCTCGAGGTTTTGGATTTAAGGGCAAATAAATTACATGACCTGCCAAAGGGATTCGACAAGCTAATTAACCTACGCCATATAGACCTAGGAAAAAATAAGCTGCAAACTCTACCAGCAATATTTGGAGAGCTCACCACTCTACGTACGATTTGTCTTAATGGGAATGATCTTCGTGGCTTACCCATCGAATTGAGTAACTTGAAATCAGCCCGCTTACTTGATCTGCGCAATAACGAAAACCTCCAGCAGTGTAGATCTTTGGATGCGATTAAGCAAAATATGCTGGCTTGTATTATTTACTTTGATGGTTATGAGGGCGAAGAGAATTACTGGCTCAAAGCCGAGCAAGCCATTGCGGCGGAGAAATACGAAATTGCCATTATGGCTTACGAGGCGGAATACAAAAAGTGTAATACAATCCTGGCAATAAAGCAAATAGTGATCTGTCATCGAATGCTCCGTAACTATTCGTCCGCCACGAGTTATCTAGAGTAATATCTTGAACTATACCCAACTGATTCCCTAGCTTATTACGATCTGAGCTTGGCTTATCACAGTAGTGGCGACCACTGGAAGGCTTCGTACTTTGCGCGGGATGCCGCACGATACGATCCACTGAATTACGAATACTGTTTGCAGCAAGCCAAATGTGCCCTCTATACCAACAAACCTCAGGATGCTTTGGTGTTTTCCAATAAAGCCGTCCTCTTGGTAGAAAAACTAGATCCTAATCTGGGAGAACTTGACCAACCTATGATTATTGCTGCTTTAAGTTATACGCTTAATGCCGAATGGCATCATGCCGTTAAAATCTACAACAAGCTTATTGATGACGATCGTGACGATGGTAAAAGTTCGGATTATTGTCTGGCTTTTATGCAGTACTTAGTCGATCTAGAAAATGAGGGCATCCCATGTGAGGATATGAATCGAGCTAAAAAAATGCTCTTAGACCGTTGCCCTCCGTAATGGGTGACTTGAACAATGGGAATGTTCCAAATCGGAGGACCGCTTTGCCGAGCGGGTGGTACCCATCCGGCAAAAGCCGCCTTCGAGAAACGGATGGTAGAAGTGCTGCAAAGGGTCCAAGAGCGTACGCATAACTCTTTACGTCGAGGCTACGGCAGGGTACACCTTGCCACCTAGAAATTGTGCCTGAGCTTCCGTCCACAGCTTGAGATACCACCGTCAACGGAGACGTGGATCCTCGGGTTGACTTGGGTTTGGCCCGGAGTGTTGGGTTTCAGCAATTCCCCCCACCCCAAAAAGCCCCGCACGGGGCGGGGCTTTTATCAAATTCAATTCCAGCTTGGCGATGACCGAGGCCCCGAGGGATCCCCGGCCACCAACCACGCCGAAAAGAGTAGCCTATTCAGGGGCGGTACGCGCCAGGTATTCCGCCCGGCCCATCCGTAGGTGATCCAGCAGGTACTGACCCGGAAAACCCTTGCTCTCCAACCAGCGAATCACTGCCGGCTCCTTTTCGATCAAGTGCTGGGCCAGGTAGCCCTCCCGCTCGTCACCGGGGCCGGAAACGGACAGGCGGTAGGCCCATTCGTACAGCAGATTATCCGGTTCCTTTTCCAGGGCACGCCGCTGGAAAGTCAAGGCCAACTGGCGATCGGTCAGACCAAAGTACCTCTCGGCGATGTGTAGGATCTTACCCATGAAAAACAAGTACTCGGCATCATCCGCAAAGCGCTCCTTCGATTGGTAAAACCACCGCTGCAACAAGGCCGTCAGCTCACCCTCCCGATCGGTGGGGTACACTTCCTCCACCAAGATGTTGTGCAAGCAGTAGATGGCCCGTACGTACAACTCCACTTCATCGGGAAGGGCGGCCAACAGGATCTGAACCCGATCAATCATCGGCTGCCAATCTAGGTGCCGGCGGCTACCGAAGTATTTTTACATTTCTGACAATTGATTTTTCCAGTTCATGATTCGCTTTTTGAAAATTATTGCATAAAAATTTAGGGAATAAATATGGTGCCTACTCTTGGTATACCATCCACCACTCTTCCCCGTATGATGGCCCTCTTGCCTCCCAAGATGATGGGCAAGTTATCAAAACTACCCTGAAGTGGGATTCTACCGTTGGCTGCGTTTAAAGCTTCCCGGACGGTGTTTTCTCGGCCACCAAGCTTTTTGACCACGGGGGCGAGTTTGTGTTTGGGATGGAAGATGTGCCGCAACTTGTTGTTATCTGCCATCACCTTTTGGACGCTCTTTTCAATGCTCGACTTGCTAAACTGGGGCAGTAACTTGGTACCTGCGTTGCCCGCTGCACGACCGGTGAGGATCGGAATACTTTTCTTCTTCAGCGCACCGGATATCCCATTAATTATCCGTCCAATCGCTGCCTTTCCCCCACCTGCTACGCCACCAAGTCCGAACGTGAGCACGCTTTGGATGATGAAATCTCCGACGGGATCTCGCGATGCCGCTCCATTGCGTTCATCGTAGTAGGCCTCGGCAGGGATCGCGTTGGGGTCGGCCGAGGCGATGAGGATGCCCAGGGGCTGGCTGGAAACCGTCTCCGAGATCAGTTGGTAAGGCGATAGATTTTCGTAATCGTAGTTCGCCAGTTGTAAAGCGTAACCCAGGAAGGCCGGTGGATTGTCGCCAAACACGAGTCGGATGGCCGTTTCGATGGCGATATCCTTGACGATCTCGATGGCTACGTCGACCACGAAGGCGGCGACCCCCGCCAGGATGGAGACAAAGTTGCCACTCGGGTCGGTGTACAGCAGGGGATTGTTCAAGGTGTAGGAGTAGCGATTGTAGCTCTGGAGGTTATCCATAAACTGCACGAAGGGATCGGCGCTGTTGAAACGGCCGATGGTAGGGTCGTACACCCGGGCGTTCATATGGATAAACTCTCCCAGGTCCAAGTGTTCGTGGAAGGTAAAGCCCCGGTCAAAGATGGTGGCGGGTGGAGGCGAATTGTTCCAGGTGTTGGGATTGCGGCGGGCACCCCAAACGTCGTGGCTGATCTTTTCTACCACGATCCCATTTTCGTCGGTGATGGCCTGCACCGATCCCAGGTGGTCGAGGTGGAGGTAGCGGGTGTTGTTGACCGAGCCGGTGGTTTTGATCGCTACCGGGTTTCCATCCACCATGATGTAGTGGAGGTTCTTTTGGGTGTTGTTGACCAAGTTCGTCTCCTGTTCAAAATGACTGCCGACGTAACGTTTGGACATCTGGGCCGCCCCGTTCAAAAAGCTCCGCTGGAACTGCCGTTGCTCATCGGCATCGAAAAAGAAGTCGTTGCGCTTGTTGCCCTGGATGATCCGCCAAACTTTACCACTGGCGCGGTACCGCAGGTTGACGTTCCCGTTCCTCAGCATGCCACCCATCGCATCGTAGCTCATGCTACGGATGGTGCCACCCTGAGCGTTTTTGATCCGGGTGACGGCGTGGGGGCGACTGCTGCCGTACTCGTAGCAACCCACGTCCGAACGGTAAGTGAGATTACCCAGTACATCGTAATTGTGGATCACCACCGGACCGCCCGTAATTTGGGTGGAAGCGACGCGGTTTAAGTTATCGTAGGCCATGCTTTCGGCTACGCCGGCTACGACGTCGTGACGGACCAGCATATTGCCCAACGGATCGTAGTGGTAGCGCAGGTCCTGGGTATTGTTGTTGGTACTCACCCGTAGTATCCGCCCGTTGGGGATGTCGTAGGTATAGTTGGTCATCCGTAGGCCGCACCGTTCCCGGGTGATTTGATTCCGTGGGTTCTCATCCTCGTAACGCCAGTAAATGTCGATGCCACCCGCTTCCTTGACCATGGTCAACAGACCACTCGTGGTGTAGCTGTGGGCCACCTTAAAGCCGGTGGGATAGGTCAATTCGTTGAGCAATCCGTAGCTGTTGTAATTGTACTGCATGTAGTACTCCACTCCGCTGGGGTCGCGGTAGGTCTTGAGCGCCATCCGTCCAAATCCATCGTAGGTGTGGAGTACCTCGTAATTGTTGTAACTCCGGGTACTGCTAACCTTTCCGAGGCCCTGCACCCCCAAGTCGTACACCCAGGTACTGGTACCAGCGGGTTGTACCTGGCGGGTTTTACGCCCCAGCTTATCGTAGGTGTAAGTGATCTTTTGGCCTTTGGCATTGACCGTTTCGATCCTTTCCCCAAAATTGTTGTAGCGGTGGGTGGTGATGCCCAGGTTGGGGTCATCTTCAAAAATCTTACGATCCAGGGCATCGTAGCGCCAGTGAACAACTTTGTTGCCCGGCATGGTGGTTTTGATTCGGTTCTTGCGACTATTGTACAAAAAGCGCGTCGCTTGGTTATTGGCGTCGGTGAGCTCCATGATGTTGCCGTTGTCAGTGATCCGGGTACTGGTGGTCTGACCCAGTTCGTTGGTCATCGTGACGGTCAGGCGATTGTTCACGTAGTTGCGGACGCGGTTGGGGCCGGGGAGGGTTTCCCGGATCTTGCGAAAGCGGGCGTCGTAGAGGGTGGTGGTAAAGTCGCTTGGCCCCTGGCTCAGGAAATAGGGTTCGGATTTGCGTCCAACCATTCCGATGGTGAGGTAATCGGTACTTTCGCAAGACATCCGTCCTTTGCGGTCTTCGGTACACATCCTCACCTCCCGCTCGTAAATGTCGGTCCAAACATCCATCGTCGGAATGCCCTCTCCGGAGGTGCGTTTGAGCATATTAAAGGTAGCCGAACCGTTGGCGAAGGAGTAGACGTAGTTGACTATCGGTCGATCCGGCTCCTTCATGGTTTTTTCCCGTCCAAAGCCATCGTAGGTCTTGGTCGTTACGAGATTATTGGGGCTGGTTTCGGTGATGATATTACCCAATAGTTGCTCGTAAGTAAAGCGTAGTACGTGGTTTAGGGCATTGCTTTGCGTCGCGATAAAACGCTGGTTGGCATCGTAGCTGTATTCGTTGTCCCGGTTTTGGTTGCCAGTACCGGCGTTGGCAAAAATCCGTTCGCGGACAATGTTACCGTAAGCATTAAACGTATTCTGAAGCTCGCTCCGCAAAGACGGAGTGTTGGGTTCGAAGACCTGTTTGGTCAATTCGATCCAATTGGGAGCGTAATGGTTGACGGTCTGGTTGACGATCGGTGCTTGTCCGACGGCCGTATGGGTGATCAATTGGTTGCGGGTCCGGCCCAGGAGCCAAGTGTTGATCTGATTGTGGAAGGTGGTCTCGGTAGTTTCGACTTGTTCCAACACATTGGCGTTGTTAAAGTACTTGGTCTCCTTGAGGGTCATATTACCGTACTGATCGTAGGCGGAAGTTTCCTCCTTGCGTTGGATCAGTTGGTTGTTGAGCTCAAATTCCTTGACCGTCGCCTTTTTAAAGTAGGAGAAGTGTACCCGCCCCCCAAAGAGCGGTACGATCTGAATCACATTATCGATCCGGTTGATACGCTTGTTATTACTGATGAGTCGGACCTCCTGCGATTTTACCCGCGCGGTGATGCACTTAAAGTCTCGTTCAAAGACCGTTGTAGTCCGGTAGTTTCGGGTAAAGTCAAAGTGGGTGTGGGTGTCAAAACCACGGAAGCCGCGTCCCTGTAGGTCGAGCTTACCCCCCGAGTAGCGGTAGGAGTGGACGTTCATACCTCCCAGCCCATCGGAAATCCGCATGTCACCCACCACGCAGCGGGTACTCATGTAGTTTTGCTTGGGAAAGCTGTAGCGGTTAGTTTTGGTGTAGACGATATCATTGGTGAGGGGGAAGTAATCAAATTCCACATTTTGGTTGCCGTTGACGATGTGGTTGACCTTGAGCTGTTCGTAGGTATCCGGCGAGGTCCAGACGTGGATGTAGTCGTTATTGACAAAATGGATGAGGTCGGTTTTTCCATTGCCCGTATGGTCACCAGCGAGGAAGGCGTAGCTGTTGGCATCCAGTCGGTAGCCGGCGTTGGGAAAAGCACTGGCGATATTAAAGGTCCCGTTGCCGGTAGCGTACCAGAGGTGTAGGAAGCGGCGGTTGGCCAGGTGCGCGAGGTCGGTCAGCCCGTCCCCGTTAAAATCACCCTGAATGTAGTTGTAATCATTGGCGCTGATACCGTAGGACCCCTGCGGAATGGCCGGGCGAATGTTAAAGGTGCCATCGCCCTTGGAGGTCCAGGTATAGGCCCGCGAATTGCTGGCCAGGTGGAGGAGGTCGGCTTTGCCATCGCCGTTGTAATCGCCCACCCGGAAGTTATAATTGTTGTCGTTGAGGCTGTAGCCGTTATTGTCGAATGCCTTGAGATTGACATTGGTGTCGGCATCGGGCGATGCCCAGACGTGGAGGTATTCTTTATTGACTAATTGGACGAGTTCGGTTTTACCTTCGCCGGTATTTTCACCGGGGAGGAAGGCGTAATCGTTGGCATCGACGCGGTACTGGGTATTGGGAAAACCGGGCCCGAGGGTAAAGGTGCCGTTGCCATTGGACAACCAGACCACCGCGGTCCGGTTACCAGCCAGGTGGATGAGGTCGGTTCTACCGTCGCCGTTAAAATCACCGGTTTGGTAGTTGTAATCGTTGCCGTTCATATTGTATCCGGGGATGTTGAAACCGGGCATGATCTGGAAGGTACAGTCGCCATTGGACAGCCAAACGTGGGTATAGTCATTGTTGACGAAGTGGACCAAGTCGGTCATGCCGTCGCCGTAAAAATCGCCGGGTAGATAAGAGTAGTCGTTGGCACCGACGCCGTAAAAATTGGCGGGTAAAGAGATCTGACCTCGGTAGGTACCATCGCCATTGGACAACCAGACGTGGGCACTGCTATTGTTGACCAGGTGGATCAAATCTTCCTTGCCATCGCCGTCAAAATCACCGGGGATGTAGTTGTAGTCGTTGGCGCCCACGCCGTAATTATTGGGAGGGAAATAAGGGTTGCGGATGTTGAAATTACCCGATTCGTTTTGTCCGCCCCAGTTGAAGGTAATGGGCTTGAAGCACTTGCCGTCCGAACCACATTCCTGGATTTTGGTAACGCGGGAGAACTGGGCGGCGCCGGCGCTGGCGTAGGTCATGTGATAGGAGCGGACCTGGGTGTTGCCGTAGTAGGCTCTGATCTTACGAAGACGTAGAAGCATCCGAAACTCCGATCCACCGGTGTAGGTCAGCTGCTGGTCGGGCCGGTTTTCGTATTCAAAGCGTACGCTAGCGTAAGGGGCCAGGCCATGGGCGTCATTGCCCGTATAGTCGATCCGTAGGGGGTAGGCCACGGAGTTGTTGAGGTCCTTGTTGTAAGTAATGCTGTAGTAATTGCCATAGCGGTCGCGGACGCGGCTGAGTTGCCAGGTCAGTACGTTGGGTTTGCCCTGGGCGAAGACCCGGGAGGAAGTGGTGCCCCCAAAGTCCATGATGCGGTCATCACGGGTCCAGACCCGGAACCACGTGGGGCCGTTGGGGCCGTTGCCGTAGGAGCGAACGCGGGCAAAAGACTCCTGCTCGGTCCGGTACTCGGTACCGTGTCCGCCGTAGGGGCCATTGACGGCGATGAGGCGCTCACCGTTGAGGGCGAAGCGATCGGAAGCGTCGAAGTCGACGGCGTCGGTCAGCCCGTCCTGGGCCTGGGTAGCGGGAATACGGGTGATGGCGGACAGTCCGCCGAGGGACCAACCGATCCCGAGTAGGTTATTGCCACCCTGGCTGTTGTAATTGAGGCTCAGTTCGGGCACCATCTCGCGGGTGCCCGGCGATAGGATGAGGGGAATTTCGTAGGTCGAATTCCCCATTTCGTTGACGGAGGCCTTGGCACTGGTATAGCCATTCTGGGCCCTGGAGTCCGTAAAGGGGAAAAGGAATAAAAAGAGAAGTAATATGCTGTACGATTTCATGATACATTAATTTGATAACAATTGGCAATGGGAGGTCCGGGAGCAGGCCGAGGCTTGCTCAACGAGACGTCAATGCTTTAGAAGGATGGAAGTGCGGTGTCGACTTACCGGATACAGATCAGTTTGCGGGAAGTGGTACCCTGATTGCCGGACAATTTGCAGAGGTAGGTGCCGCCCGCCCAGCTTTGGGTATCCAGGTCGATCTGGTAGCTACCCGCGGGATAAGCCTGGGGCGCCTCCCGGTGGATCAGTTGCCCCGTCAGCGTATATACCTCAAAGCTCAGTTGATCGTCTTCCGCCAGGCTACCAGCCAGGGTCGTATTCGATTCAAAAGGATTGGGGAATATTTCGAGTTGGAGCTCCCAGGGGGTGCTGGCCGTTGCGGGCTCCTCCGTAGCGGTAGTGGTCGACGGCTCCGTTGCTTCTAGGGGTTCGCTGGAAAAGAGTACGAATTGCTGCTGGGTAGAATCGGTGGGAGCCAGGTAGCGGAGGGGCCCCTCTTCGTCGACCAATTGGGCGGGGTACCAGTGCTGGCCCAGATCCGTGGAGACGTAGAGGAGGTCGGCTCCGGTAGTGGCGGGAATGTACTGGTACCACAGCGAGGCGACGCTGCTTTGGCCATTTTCGGGCTGGTTGCAGGCACACTCTTGGCCATTGCCTCCGCCGAGCTGGTCGCGGCGGGCGGGTACGAGATCGCCCGCTTGGTCCTGGGGCTGGGCTTC
>CALCCH010000502.1 GCA_937899855.1 uncultured Saprospirales bacterium
CAAAATACACAAAGCACTGGTGAGCGGCGCGTACCCGCCCCCAGCAATACCCTACCCCCAGCCGTCGCCCCGGTGCCGGCAGCAACAAAAAATAAAACCAACAGCAGCTTGACGGAGGAAACATGGAGCTATCCAACTACCCCAACCGCTCCTCCCCAACTACTCCCGGCGCCCCCAAAACCCGTAAGCACTACTGATCAAGCAGCCACTACCGCCACGCCCCACCCCCCTCCACAAACGACTCCGGTGCCCCCGCGCCCCGGAAGTCCCCTGGCGCCCTTACCGCGGCAGCGTACGATTCCCCTCCTGGCTCTGCCAAGGGTCCCGATCAGTCCCACACTGAAATTGCTCCCGCCCCCCAAACGACAACGGGATCCCCGAAAACTGTACCCGGACGTAATCGAAAACTATTAAAACCAAACGCGATGACAAACCTAATAAAGATACCCACCCTCTTTTTCACCCTGTGCTGCCTGTTCCTGGCGCCCCCCACCGAGGCCCAGCAGGCTGGCCCCCAGAGTCGCTGGGTCGTCGGCGCCCACGTCGGCTTTCCCCTCATCCTGGACCAAGGCAGCTACCTAGACGAGGAAACCGATGCTTTTTTTGTCGATGGCCTGGTCCACTTTCGCCTTTTTCGCCGGTTGGGGTTTACCGCCAACCTTGTCCACAGCCGACAGCAAAGCAACTGTAGTATTTCCGTCAGACCTAGCGCTCTCCGACCTACGATATTGATTAACCGAGATATTTTCATCTACTATACCCACCTCACCGTCGGTCCCAAATTCAACTTCCGTCTGGGACAGGGCGACCTGGGCTTGGGAATACGATTTGGGGCATTTCTACGACAGCCTCACGTTCGTGCCGTTTCGACCAATAACCGGGCGTACAACGTAAAATACCGCTACGAACAAACCTCAGCTACGGCCCTGAGTCTGGACTATACTTACTGGCCGCAAGCTAAATTTGGCTTTTTCTCCGGTCTGGAAATCATGACGGAAGGAAATCTGGCCGTTGGTCGAGTGTCATCGGGGGAGGCCGTTAATGCCCCTCTAGAGACGGTTTACTCCGACACCGATCTGAACGTTTTGGACGCACTTGGCCCCAACTTAACCTCTACCAATTGGGTCAACCTGAAATTTGGTTTGGTGTACCGACTAAACTGAGCTTTTTTGCCTTAAAAATCAAAGACCTATGAAATATACTTATTATCTGCTCCTACTGAGCTTGTTTTACGGCTTAGGGCCAGCCTCCGGTACGGCTCAGACCGCCGAACGGAAATGGCAAATGGGCTTGGGCTTTGGTGTCCTGGCCAGTGTCAACAGTAGTGATCCGCTACAAGTGGGACCGGGAGCCCAGGCGGGCTTGTGGTTCGCACGACGGCTCCATCCCCATCACGCCTTACAGCTATCACTGGTTTACCAGGAAATCAGTGGCTACCCCTTCCGACAAGTGACCGCCCGGGAGGCCTTTTATCCCAACGAATACCAACAGGTGATCGAAAGCAATACACTATCCGGCTTGTCCTACCTCAAAACCGACCTGAGCTGGATTTATCGGTGGTCTAAACAAAGCCCTTGGACGTTTGGGTTGGGTGTACAGGTAGCCTACCTGACCGATTGGCGGGCTGGCCAGGAAGAATTAGCCTACGTCATCAATAGTACGCTAAAAGTCACCGAAACCTCCTTGGGAGGTGGCCAAACCTCAGCGGCTACCCGTCACATAGGAAACCGTTTTGTTAGTTCGGACGAATTCCATCGTTTTGACTTGGGTGGTCAAGTACACGTGACCTATCGCTTGACCAAGGGCCTCCGACTTCGGACTGGTGTTTGTCAGGGGTTGAGGGAAGTACTGGTCGGCGACCTGTTTGCCGATCATCAGGACTATCGCGTGCGTTACCTCTCCCTGGGTTTACAAATTCGATTGCACTAAAAAATAAAAACCATCATGAAAACTTACCTTCACTGCTTGTTCCTACTGCTCCTTTGCTCGGCCTGCCATCCAACGGATGAGCTCGAACTATTGGTCGAACAAGACCTTACTCCACTTTTTGTTAGTGGACAAATCAAAGGACCCGATGAAGCTGCTTTTTCGGATTTTAGGATTGACTTTAGTACCATCGATGCGCTCACCCAAACCTCCTCCTGGCATGGCAACGTTTCCGAAGGCGAACTGGGCAGTACCTACCTCTTCCGGCATTTCGATACTTCCCTACCCTTTATCAGCTCCGACTTTGGTTTGCAGTTTTGGTCCGCCACTCTCCCCAGTGACCGCGACTGGACCCCGGAGGAATTAGACGCCTTCTTTAGCATCGGCACTCAGTTTGACTTTGGACAGGGGCCAGGCAAAGTAGAAATATCGCTCCATCTGCCATTAGGTGGTCCCTACCAACGCGAACTCTCCCGCCCCTCCTTCTTAGCTGATCCCCAGGGCAGCTTAGAAATCGTATCCGTGAGCGACTACGAGTACCAACTCCTCTTGGGAGGGGCCGTACCGCGGAGCTTTGGCAAACTCATCCAGGCCCGCTTCTCCGGGCAAATCGGCCTCTACGATCAGGAGGCGGACTATTGGGATGGTGACCCCAATTTTTTCCAAACCGATGAGGTCGTCGAACTGCGGGATTGCGAGTTGGTCTTTTACTTGGAATACGGCCGCGATTGAGCCGGGGGATGAGCGGGGCAGCCCATTTTTAATCTATTTTTTTGATATATTTGCCTTTACACGAGTAGCTTACCGCCTCACTGATCAAAGTAAAGTGCATGTCATCCTCGTTTCCGGGTATCACCAGGCTGTTCCTTTTGTTATTGCTTGGCCAACAGATGGCCGCACAAAGCTACCACGCCAGTACGCGTAGGATTGGGCAAGCGGATGGACTTTCCAACTACCGGGTCCTGTCCTTCTTATCCGATACCGACGGGATGTGGATTGGCACCCAAGACGGACTGAACTTTTTTGATGGCTACGAATGGCGCTACTGGACCAAGGGCAAGGGACATTTTAGGGATGGTCCCGTCCATTTTTTGCTCAAGGACCAGGCGGGTTATTGCTGGATTTTTCACAACAAGAAACCTACAAATCGCAACCGAATCACTTCGATTGACTTGTTGTCGCCCGGCCGGGACAGCAGCTTCGAGGTCTACCAAAAGCCCGGGGCAGCCCTTCCCTTTCGGGTCGAAGCCATCCAACACTTTTTTGGCGATGCACAACAGCGGCTCTACTTCGTTGTCGATCAGGAGGTCTGGATTTATTCCGAGCGGGAACAATTCCGCCGCCTCTCCCTAGCTCCGGGTTTTGTCCCACAGCACCGCTTCGCAGACGGAACCTTTGTCGGCAGCTGGCAACTAAAAGTGACTCTAGCAAGCGCTCGGGGGAGCGGGTGGAAGTACTCGATTACGCCCTCGACGGTACCCCCTTCCAGGTCCTGGGGGCACACGAGCACTTTTGGGTCTGGCAGTACGGCAAACGCTGTGTGAGCTACCGACGCGAAAGCGAAAATGCCCCCCACCAAGCCCAGGTCCTCGCCCTGCAGGAAGACCGCCTCTCCGCTTTTGCGCTACTCTGCTACCATCCCGAAAAAAAGGAAATCTGGATCAGAAAAGGCGATACCACCTACCTGATCAATCGGCAAGAGGAGGTCCGGTACGCCTTCCCCCAAACTGCCCGCTGCGTCGCCCTGGACCGGGACGACAACTATTGGTTTGGCCAGTACGAAGTGGACCTCCTGCGCTTGCAAAAACAACGCTTCCGCCGACTGCTCCAAAAGGATCAGGCCCGCGCACCCCACGACAAAAGTCACCAGTGTCGGGGAATCTTCGAACGGTCGGGACAAGTCTACGTGGGTACCTACCAGGGTGTGCGGCGGATCGACCTGGCCGGAGGGGAAGTCTCGTCCTTACCGACTGGAAAAGAGGCCCTGTTTTGCCTACTGGAAGATCAGAAGAAACGCTTCTGGCTGGCCCACAACGATTTGATCCAACTGGATCCGACCCAGCAGAGGGTGGTCCAGCGCTTGGAAATACCCAGCCGTACCTGGTCGATTTTTGAAGATCGGAACAAACAGCTTTGGCTGGGCAACGAGCGCGGACTTTGCTTTCTGCGGGACGGACGCATCCAGCCCTTGGAACAGTACAACGAATTTACGAACCTGGCCAAAGCGCTGGTTTTGTTTTTCTTCGAAGACCGCGCTGGCCAAGTCTGGATCGGCAGCAACGACGGCCTTTACCAACTCGATCTCAGCAAAGGCATCACGGCGGGTTACGGCCGCCGACAAAGCGCTCCTCAGCAGCTCCCGGCCCAGAACTTTCAGCACATGTACCAGGATGCTGATGGCAGCTACTGGTTGGCGACCGGAGATGCGGGCCTGCTCCATTGGAACCCCAACACTAAGGCCCTGACCCAGTACGATAAAAAGTGGGGGATGCTGACCGATAACACCTACTCGGTCTACGAGGATGACTTCGGCTACCTGTGGATGAGCAGCTTCAATGGTTTGATCCGCTTTCACAAGGCGACCGAAACCGTACAGTTTTTCCACGAGGAAGACGGCATCACCTACAATGAATTCAACCGCATTTCGCATTATCAGGCGGAGGATGGCCAATTGTTTTTCGGTAGCCAAAACGGCATCACCGCCCTTCAGCCCCGCGACTTTTTGGTAGACCACACCCAAGGTCCCGAATTCCGCCTCCGAGTTGAGCACATCTCGGTCATCGGCAAAAATATCCGCAGGGATTACTGGGCCGACGGCTCCCCCATCGACCTCACCGCTCTGCCCGCCCGTACCAGTAGCATCGACTTGGAGCTTCGCGGATCCAATTCCTTCTGGTCCGGCAACGTGGCCCTACACCACGCCCTGGAACGCCTCGATGGTCGGGTACCCCTCAGCTCGCGGGAAAAGGTAACCTACAACCACCACATCGAACTCTTCGAAATGCTACCCGGCCGCTACCGCCTCCGGGTAAGGGCCACTCAGAAAAACGGCAAGCAGCTGGGCGAGGAGCTGGAAATCGCCCTCTACATTCGCCCTCCCATTTACCAAACCACCTGGTTCTGGGCCCTCGTCCTGCCGCTCCTGCTGCTCGGCATCGTCGGTTTTATCCGCTGGCGCACCGCCCGACTCAAAGCGCAAAAAGTCGCGCTGGAAGCACTCGTGACGGAGCGGACCAGCCAAATTTTAAAAAAACAACGGACCATTGATAACCAGGTCCAGCTCATCGAATCGATGAAAACCCTCCTCAGCGAGCGCGAAGAGGCTTGGCTGGAGCGCTTCCGATCGATCGTCCTCGAACGCTTATCCGACCCCGGCTTCTACCTCCCCGACGTGATCAACGAGATGCAGATCAGCCGCACCGCCTTTTACGAGAAAGTAAAAAGCCTCACCCATATGACCCCCAATCAGTACATTCAGGAGTTGCGCCTCCGCCGGGCCAAGGAACTGCTCGAAGGGGGACAGGTCGGCACCGTCAAGGAAGTCGACCAGGCGGTAGGGATCAAGGAGGCCAAATACTTCTACAAACGCTATAAGGAACGCTACGGGATTTTGCCCTCCGCTTACCTCCGAGAACTGGGCGATTAGCCCTTTGGGGCCCTCTTTCAAGCCTGTTTTGGATAATTCCCCCCCTAAATTGGACAATTCTCCCCCCCCGTAGCTATTGGCTTTACCCCCGAATTTGAGCTTATTTGCATAGTCGTTATTGCCCAGACTCCCTCCAACTTCCAAAGGACAACTGGCAATGATTTTCAAGAGAGATCAATAGATATCCCCCGCAAAACTATATCCAAACCTCTTGCGGGGAAGCCCCCGGGCAAGGTGACTGAGCCAACTCGTACGTCGAAGATGTACCAGGATTGGTAGGCCCGGGGCCCATTCCTCCTCAAACCTAAAACACCTAATATTGATGCGCATACCGATAAGAAAAAGCAAAAGTTCAGTCCTAACGCTCTTCCTCGTCCTGGCTTTCCTGTTCCAATACAGCACTGCGCTTTCCCAAGTCTTCAACGAAACCCTGGGCAGTGAATCCGGTGGTTCCACAACGGGAAACAACATCACCATTGGCGTCCGTAATGTGCTGCTCGGCGACTTCGCCGGGGATGCGCTGAACAACGAATCGGGGAGCGTCCTGATTGGCTACCGAGCCAGCTTGGTAATCAACACCAGCCAACAGGTCTTCATCGGCAAAGATGCGGGCTTCGACAATATCACGGGAAGCGACAATACTTTCGCGGGCAACGGCGTCGGATTCAATAACCTCAGCGGCTCGGGAAATACCTTTATTGGAGGACCCGGCGATGATTTTTTGGAAAACACCATTTACGATCGCTTTGCCGTCGGAACTGGCGCCGCCGGCAACGACAACGAGAGTGGAAACTTCAATACCTGTATCGGGGCCGCCGCAGGTGCTGACTTCGCGAGTGCCAATGCCAATACCTTCGTGGGTTACTCGGCAGGTGGCCAAACCGAAAATGCGGGGGAATGTACCTTTGTGGGCGCCTTCGCGGGTTGGGACAACAACCGCACCAACCGTACCGACAATGCCCTGCGCAACAACTACTTTGGCTTCGCTGCGGGTGGTACCAATCGGGAGGGCAGCGATAACATCGGCATCGGTCACGACGCTGATTTTCGACATCACCAAGGATTGGGAAAGGTATTTTCGCGCCAAGGACGAGGCCATCAATCAGCTGTTTGTTCGGCTGGGCATTCTTCAAATCAAAGGGGGGCGGGTATATCAAACCCAGCAAGCCCTGGTGGCACTGGGTTATCGCAATCCACTGGGATTTTGGCGACGCCACTGGCCCCGGGCCCGGGCCGAACGCACGGCCGGGGAAGCCCTCTTCGCCTTTCCACGGGAATGTCCCGAATCGGCTCAGGCTGGCACCAATATTGAGGGAAAAGGCCTGACGGCTGCACCCAGCGCCCCTCCCAAGCACTAAGCCCGAAATATTTCTCGACCTATTCTCCACAATTGTGGTAGGGTAAGGACCGCTTTGGTCTTTATAATACCAATTGCACGCAACATCCATTAAACCACTACGAAATGATTGATACCCTAAATCAGATTATCGAAGACGGGCACCAACGAAAGTTAATTCACCACTTTGGCTACGCCGGGGCCGATTTGCCCCACAGCTCCATCGTCATTGAAGATAAAGAATTGACCAACTTTGGCTCCTGTTCTTACCTGAACTTGGAAAACCACGATCAACTCAAACGGGGCGTCATCGATGCCGTCACTCAGTACGGCACCCAATTCTCTTCCTCCCGTACCTACGTCTCCATCGACCTGTACGCGGAACTCGAAGCTGCGCTGCGCCGCATTTTTGAAAAGCCCTTGATCGTGTCGGCCAGTACGACGCACGGCCACCTGGCCGCCATCCCGGTACTGGTCGGTAGCAAGGATGCCGTCATCCTCGACCTGCAGGTGCATTCCAGCATCCAGATGACGGTCCAGCAACTCAAAGCGAAAAACATTCCCATCCACATCGTCAAACACAACTGTGTAGAATCGCTGGAGTATAAGATCAAGAAGTTGAACAACAGCTACGAAAAAATTTGGTACTTCGCCGATGGCGTCTACTCGATGTACGGCGACTACGCTCCTTTTGAGGAACTGAACCGCCTGCTCGACCAGTACGACAAGTTTCACCTCTACATCGACGATGCCCACGGAATGGGCTGGACGGGGAAAAACGGCTGTGGCATCGTTCGCTCCAAGATGGGGCACCACGATAAGATGGTACTGGCCGTTTCGCTCAACAAGTCCTTCGCGGCGGCGGGTGGCTGCCTCATTTTCCCCAACCCGGCCTGGGAGAAAAAGGTGCGCAATTGTGGGTCCACCTATATGTTTTGCGGGCCCATCCAGCCACCGATGTTGGGGGCGGCCATTGCTTCGGCCCGGCTCCACCTCTCGGAAGAAATCCTTCCGATGCAGGGCCAGCTAAAATCCCTGATCGACCACACCAACGCAACGATCCAAGCCCTGGGGCTACCCCAATTCCATCCGACGGATAGTCCGGTATTCTTTATCCCGGTGGGACTGCCCAAGATTTGCTACGACATGCTGGGCAAGATGAAGGAACGGGGGTTTTACCTCAACTGTGCCTCCTTCCCCGCGGTCCCGATGCGGCGAAGTGGCATCCGTTTTCTAGTCAGCGCCGCCCTTAGTCGGGCGCAAATCACGGCCATGCTGGAGGCCTTGGCCGAGGTATACGTCGACACCATCTACCAGCACGAATCCAATTTTGCGCAGGTGGCCAAAAATTTTCGGATTCCGCCTTTTGAGGTACACAGCCCCCACCACAACCAGAGTGGCAAGGACCCGGACGACTCCCCGCTACGGGTCATCCTCCGGGAGTCCATTCGGGACTGTGACCGCGGGGAGTGGGAATCGATCTTTGGCGACTCGGGGACGCTCCACTACGATAATATCGCCACCGTAGAGCGAACCTTTAGCCAACAAGAACTACCGGAAAACAACTGGACCTTTTCCTACCTCACCGTCAAAAACAAACGCGGAGCGGTGGTGCTCAAAACCTTTATCACCACGGCCCTCACCAAAGACGATATGTTTGCCCCCGCTTACGTTTCCGAGAAGGTGGAGCGGGAGCGGCAATTGGGGCTAAAGTACTACCTGACTTCCAAGACCGTCATTACGGGTTCGCTGATCACCAAGGGCAATCACGTCTACCTCAATTTTGAGGAGGAGCATTGGAAAAAGGCCCTGCGCATCCTGACGGATTATCTGGTCGAACTGTCGGATCGGACGGGGGCCAGCCGCATTATGATCCGGGATTTTTACGGCATTCAGTGCCCAGACTTTGAGAAAACCTTATTCGAGCTGGGTTTTTCCCGACTACTACTGCTCAACAATATGGTCCTGAATACCCTCAATTGGAGCAACACCGAGGAGTACCTCCGGGGGCTGACCAAAAAACGCCGCTACGATGTCCGACGGGAGATTTTAAAACTGGAATCCAACTTCATCACCCGCTACGACAAACCCGATTCCGAACGGACCCTTCGCAGCTACTACCAGCTGTACGAGCGGGTGCACGAGAAGTCGCGTGATTTGAATGTCTTCAAGCTGCCCTACAGCTATTTTCAGGCGATGAACGAAGATCCCAACTACGATTTTATTCAGTTGTACCTACGGGGAGAAAACGCAACGGACGGAACGGCCACCGATCCCGTCCTGGTGGGGGTCATGTTTAGCCATCGCAAGGGAGACACCTACCATGCCCTGATCGTGGGCTTGGATTACGAATACGTCCGCCACTACAATACCTACAAACAAATTCTGTATCAAACCCTCAAGCGTGCCAAGCAGTTGGCTTGTAAGCAGCTGGATTTGGCCTTTACGGCGGAGTCCCAGAAGCGGAAGTTGGGGGCCCAAGCCCAGGAGGTATTTACCTACGTGCAGGCGAAGGAACATTTCACACATCGCTTGCTAGAGGCGATCTAGGTTTTGTCTTACAACCAGTTGTTGCGGATCGCGATTTCGGAGGCTTCGACTTTGGAGTGGACCGCCAATTTCTGGTAGATGTTTTCGATGTGGCTACGCACCGTATTGGGGGAGATGATGAGCTCGGTGGCGACCACTTGGTAGCTTTTGCCGCGGGCGAGGTGGAGTAGGATTTCGGTTTCTCGCTTGGTGAGTTGGTAATCGGCTGGGGTCTTGGAGGGGGCGGGGCGGCTCCGGAGAAATTCCAGGGTCTTGCCCGCCACTAGAGGCGACATGACCAAGCGGCCTTCCAGTACGGCCTGGATGGATCGGACGATCTCCCGGGGGGGTTCGTCTTTGAGGAGGTAACCATCGGCACCGGCTTTGATGGCGGCAAAGATCTTATCGTCCCGCTCGAAAACCGTCAGCATGATGATCCTGACCTTGGGAAAGAGTTGCTTGATCTGGCGGGTAGCCTCAATCCCATCCATTTTTCGCATTTCGATATCCATCAAGATAACCGCTGGCTTTTCCGGGAGGGTGGTCATTTTGTGGACCGCCACCTCCCCATCGTTGGCGGTAAATACAACTTGAATCTCAGTATCGAAAGTAGCAAAAATCTCCTCCAGATTGTCGCGGATGGATCGCTGATCGTCGGTGATGGCAATTTTAATCATCGGGGATATTTTTGACAAAGGTGTCACTATTTCTCTGACTTCGCAATCGGTCATTTGCCCCAAACGCCAATCGGTGGCACTGGGCCCGGGGTTTATTGGGTCATCTGCCCTATGGAAGGGCCTGGCCAAGCTCCTTACTTTTGATTGAAAAAATCAGATGAGGAAGTTACTATTGCTCCTCCTAGTCTTTACCCTGGCTAGCAGCATCCCATTGTCCGCCCAGGTCACTGCTGCGCAAGTTTGGGGTGCTTGGGAATTGGTCAAGCTCGAACAAAACGGTCGGGCCTTGGACACTGACGAGATCGGTTCGATCTTACGACTCCATAATGATGGTTCCCTTATCGAAACGGGGGAGCGGGTGGTCCGCCGGGAAAAGCGCTACGAGATCCGGGAGAACCAATTGGTCGTCCAACCGGGCACCTATGCGGAGGAGGTCTACCGCCTTGCAAAAGTTCGTAAAAACAAGTTGGTACTGGCCGTAAACCAGAATGGGCAATCGGCCACCATGTATTTCAAACGCCACCGGGGCGAGTGATGCGCTGAAAGGTGGAAAGGACCATCAGAGCCGGATGGTAATCTCCGTACCCACCACGGAGTGGAGCTCGAAAGTCGCGCCAATTTGCTCCGCGCGTTGGCGCATGTTGTACAAGCCGTACTGTTCTTCTCCTCCATTGGCTGGTCCCAAGCCCACCCCATCGTCCCGAATGGTCATCACCAAATCACCACGGCACGCCAGATGCACGACAAAGGTTTGGGCTTGGGAATGCTTGAGCATGTTCTGGGTGGCTTCCTGAACGATCCGGAGCAGATTGAGGACTTCGGTGGGGCTCAAAAGACGTTCCGTGACCAGCTCCCGTTCCAGACGCCAAGCCATGGTGTCGCCCAGAAAATACCGTAGGAAAGCCTCCAATTTTCGCGCAAATTCGGTCACCGTAAATTGGTTTTTGTTGATGGCCCAGATGGTGTCGCGC
The DNA here is from genome assembly GCA_937899855.1 of uncultured Saprospirales bacterium. GTDB lineage: Bacteria > Bacteroidota > Bacteroidia > Chitinophagales > Saprospiraceae > CALLVY01. Next base: position 11,086 of record CALCCH010000502.1, read on the forward strand.
AGAAGGTGGATGGGGGACTTGGTAAAACTACGCGTACTTGCCACCCGGCGGACCCCCTTCGAAGTTTGCCCCCGTTCCAACTGCAGGGAGAGCAAATCCAAATCGGTGATGATCCGGGTGAGGTGGGCCCCAACGCTGTCGTGGAGGTCGCGCGAGATGCGCTCGCGCTCGTGCTGGATTTTTTGTTGGATACGAATCTGTTGTAACTGCTTCTCGTACTGACGGCGATTGTACCAGAATAGGCTCCCGGCGATTAGCCCCAGCCCCAACATTCCCAGCAACAGGCGAAACCACCAGGTCTCGTGAAAAGGCGGCAGCACCACGATGGCCAACTCGACGGGCTTTCCCCAGTAGCCTTTGCCGTTGGCCGCCTTGACGCGAAAAGTGTAGCGACCAGCGGGCAGATTATTGTAAGTCGCGTAGCGCTCGCGGGCACTGCGCTCTACCCAGCCCTCGTCGTAGCCCCGGAGTTGGAAAGCGTAGCGAGCCCCCTGGGGATGACGAAAGTCCAGTCCCGAAAAACGCAGGGTAAAAATCCGCTGCTCGGGGCCCAGGCGGATCTGGCTCGTATTGGCAATGTTTTGTGTCAGTACTCCTTCGGCGGTGGGGACTACCGACCGGTAGTTGAGCTCCAAGTCCGTAAGGACCACTCGGGGTCCCAGCGTATCGACCCGCAAGTCAGTGGGCGAAAAAATATTGAGGCCCTTGGGATTGGCGAAGCAGATTTCACCCGTAGGCGATTGAGCGTGGGCCAGCATGGAAAAATCGTCAAAATTAAAGCCATCGTTGCGATCAAAATTCAGAAAGCTTTGCCGTTGGGGATCAAAACAACTCACCCCATCATCGGTATCCAACCACAGCCGCCCCCGGTCATCGGGATAAGCTGCCCAAACGTTGTCGTTGGCCAGGCCATCCGTTTGCTGGAAAGCGCGAAAGGTTTCGGTACGCCAATCGAAGGCATTCAAACCACCGCCCATCGTCGGCATCCACAGCAGGGTATCCGTGGGGAGTAGGAAAGTCATCTGATGATTGCTGGGATGCTCGGGCAAGCCCCGACTTTGTTCGTACTGATCGTAGTCCAGCGTCGCCAGGTTGATGCGAAATAAACCACTGCGGTGGCTGACCCACAGCTGGTCCGCGTGTCCACCCATGGCGATGGCGTAGTTGATGGGGGCGAGCTTTTGGAGATCGCGAAACGCTCCCCGATCAAGGTCGTAACAACGCAGGGCGTTGACCGCTCCGATCCACAACTGGTTGCGAAGGGTATCTTCGACCAGCGCGCGGACGTAGTCCACTTCTTCGGGAATGGGCAGACGGGACCAGGTCCTTGACGCCGCTTGGTAGTGCAAGACCTGCCCATCGAGGGTCCCTAGCCACAGCCCACCTTCCCGCGCCGGGGCCATGGCGACGACGTGATCGGTGGGGGAGCAGTAGGGCAGTGGGTGCTGGCGATTGTAGAGGGTCTTTTGGGTCAAGGAGGCCTCACTCCTGCCCGCCGTAAAGCGCGGCCACTCCCGAAATTCGAGGTGTAGGAGGCCTTCGCTGGTGGCGATCCAGAGCCCCCGGTGCTGGTCGAAGTGTAGGCTGCGTACGTTGTCGTTGGGGAGGGAAAAGGGGGCGTCGGAGCGGCTATTGATCCGGAGGATTTGCTGGTGAAGCGGATCGGTAACGTTGATGCCCTGTCCGGTACCGATCCAGATGAGGCCCTGCCGATCCTGGCACCAGCTGAGGGTCAGGTCATTGGTCAGGCTGTGGGGCTGTTGGGCCTTGCTCCTCAACTGTTGGACGAGTTGCCCATCCTCGACGAGGAAGACCCCCACTTCCGTACCGATCCAAGTCCGCCCCTCGCGGTCGCGACGGATGAAGGAAATAAAGTGACCTTTCAGCTCCGGCAGGTCGCGGTGGGCGCACATTGGAGTATCCCGCCATTCGTAGATGCCGCCCTTGGTACCGATGAGCAGTTGCCCATCGAGGTTGGTGAGGTGAAAAATCGTTTCCGCAAAATGCCCGTGGGCGACTAGGCGATCGCCCTGCTTTTGATAAAGGGTTTGGTTTTGCCCCACCCAAAGTTGGTCCGCAGCGTCAAAGCAAAAGGTGTTGTGGGTGAGGTGGTCCCCCGGGAGGGGATAAAAGCGAAGGTCGCGCTGGTCCCAGTCGACAACTTCGTAGATTCCGTAGAAGTTGTTCACCCAGATGTGGCCATCGGCACTCTGGTGGATGTCGTACTTAAACTGGTTGTAACCGTAGTAGCTCGTGGAGTCGGGGAGAAAGCGTTCGAAGGTTTCGGTACGGGGGGAGAAACGGTTGAATCCGCTGCGGGTGGATACCCAGAGGTAGCCGTCGCGGTCTTCCAGTAGGGCTTCGACCAGGTTATTGGACAACGAGTGGGGCTTGTCTTTTTCGTGGCGAAAGACCTTGAACTCGTAGCCGTCGTAACGCACCAAGCCGTTTTGGGTGCCGATCCAGATAAAGCCTTGTCGATCTTGGAGGATGGCCTGTCCCGTATTTTCGGGCAAGCCCTCATCGGCAGTCAGGTGGCGAAAGCGCATTTGCTGCCCCATGGTCGGTAGCGCGAGGATCAGCAGGTAAGCCAATAGGGTCATTTTCCAGCTCCACATCGGACAAAAATAGGGCATTTGCCGGATACCTCCCCCGTCCGGTAGCAAGCATCTTTGTGAAAACCTCAATGCGTATTTGTTTCTAACCCTTAAACTCAAAAAAATGCCGAATCTAAAATGGTCCATCAGTTTGCTGCTGCTGTGTGTTTCGCTAGCGCTCTCCGCCCAATCGGCCGACGCCCCCACCACGCCACCAGCGACGGAGAATCCATTTTTGAAGACCGCCTTCCAACGCGCCCTCAAAATCGCCGTACTCACCTTCCCCGGTGACTTTGCGAGTATCGTGGGGAGTGAGCGCGCAAAAACTTCAAACGCCATGGAAGCCATCCTGGGCAGCGACCGGACCGACTACGATGCCTACGTCGATTTATACGACGCGGCGGATGTTCTGGTACGCGAAGAAAAGGGCCAGCGGGCCTTTCTCGTCCTCTACGAAGAAATGGAGGTCGAGCCGGCCAAACGGGCGTACGAGGATTTGAAGGCGGCCATCGCCACGAGTGAACTGGCCTGTGGCAAAGTGGTCGTTTCTTCCGAGCGAAAAACGTCCGATGACGAGGTGGTTTTTTACCTACTCGAGTATACCCAAAACCCCTTGTACGCCCTGACCGGCACCAACGATTACGAGAACATTGCGATTCGGATCAGCCTGAGAGAGGAGATGGGCAAAAGTATTAAAACGGGAGAGATGGGTGCATTTTATACCCTCAAGTTTGAGGTGACCAAGCAGTAAGCAGCTCCCCATTTACCTTCTACCTAAGCCTTAGTACGATGAATTATTTTCCCTACTTATTGGTCCTCTTACTCGGGGCTACGCCGCCGCCCACCGTGGCCCAAACCATGGGTTTGGTAGCTGGCTATCAGGCCCTTTTCGGACCCGCTGAGGGTTTGAACACGATCGTCGACCGCTACAATTCCAGTTCCAGTCGGGACCTGCGCGAGCCACTGTCCGACTTTCGCCAACTGCGGGGTTGGTCGATCCGCTTGCTGTACAGCAAGGATGAGGTGCGGATGCGCAAGCTGCTTTTCGACTTTGGTTTTGACCACCGGGCGCAGCGTCGGGAGGCGGTAGAAGTGGCTCCGATCACCGGCGAGGCTACGGACCGGCAGCTGCGCCTGGCGCTCCACACGGGGAATGTTGGTGTTCACCTGCCCCTGTTCGTCAAAAACAGCTGGTTTGGCTACGGCGGGCTGCGGGCCCAGGCGGGGGTCCTGTCGGTGGGGGACCGGTCGGACGATGGGGATTGGCAGCGGCTCCAGCGTAGCTTTTACGGTGATTTGGAAGTGGTGGTACGGCTGGTCACCAATCTCACGAGAACCCTGGGCAGTGGCACCAACAAGAGCGGGTGGGTGCTCTCCATCGAACCTTACTACACGATTGGTGCTGACGTATTTGACGGGCAAACCCACAATCTGAGCGAGGCGGATCGGGTCTTTAACCCCAACCTTATTTCCAGTAGTCCTGCGGAGCTGCCCCTGAATTTGCGGGGGCTGGGGTTACGGGTCAGTATTGGTTTTTTGATTTCGCTGCCGCGCAGTTCGTTTACTCCGTAGGGGGGATGAGGGGCGGGATATTTGGAGCAGGCCGTGGTGTACATTCGTTGGTTCGTTTCGTCTACCGTAACGCTCAGTGAAAACGGATGGTCCTAAGATTCGTTGTGTATTAGGTGCTTGAACCTACTTTTTGAAATGGTCCTCTAACAATTGGTCTAAGCTTTCATAAATTGGTATATTATATTTTTCACATACCACATCTATATTTCCTTTTCTCCAAAATCCTTTTGGACAGCAGACCAATAATTTTCCACTGTTCGCATACAACCCTAATTCTAGCATCGATACAGGCGATTTAGTATTTGGATCTAAGTACATGATGATCTTGTGAGCAAGATCTAGACCTCTTAATTCCCAGTTTACTTGTTGATAAAAGACTGGGTTTTCGAAGTCTTGCTCCCATGATGAATCCCAATTATCTCTCCTTGGATTAAGTATGGTATATTCATTCAGGTCTTCGAAATAGTTTTCTGCTTTTGCTTGCCAATCTTCCGAATTTCCCATTTCAATGGTACCGGCTAAAAAGACTAACTTGTTCCTTTTATGATTCTTGAGTATACTTTTAGGTGGTTTTATTACTTTCATGATGATTATATTGTTCCCTGGATTACTTTACTGATAAGAGAAAGCCGCTTTAAAAGTACCCATTTACTTCTCAGTCATAAAAACTATTGGCTTGTATGCATTCAGGGATATGAAAATCTGTATCTACCCAGGTATCAAAGTGTTAAAATTGCGATTCTAGCAAAGTTGAATTTATAGAATTCATACTCATTTGAGGAGTAAAATGCGATGAAAACAGCTTAAAAACGCCCTAAAATATCAAAAATGTAATCAATAAATATGATGTTGTAAGAGGTTATTTTGATTGAGGGCTTCTCACATGTTTAAGTAGCTGATTGCTCGTTGGTTCAGACACCTGAGTAGTTACGAAAATCTTCTTGCCGAAATTTTAGTATCTCTCGCCAATCCCCCAATTCTGCATTACAGTATAGTATACGAGTACTATCACCATAAGGCCAGGGGTCACCATTCTGGGTAGCGTGAAAAATGACCTCATTGTACTAAGAGATAAATGGTAGGCCCTTTTCCGTTAGCGTTGCCCACTTTGTACTTCCACTGCGGAGATTTATCCCATAGTTGTCTTGAGCTGAACACACAATCAAAGTATTGTCGAATAGTCGAAAGTCTGAGACCGATTGTCCCAAAACGGGATTGATGTATTCACTCCACTCCCACAAGGGACTACCATCAGTAGCGCTGACCAAGCGAATGGTCTCGTCCTCTAATTTTTCAATGGAAGAGGTGCTGTATAAAATTCCGTCATCAATGATTGTGGTGTACCTACCACCATATTCTGCACTGTCCAAACCCAGGGGAATCTGCCAAATCACCAGATTATCATCTGGTGCCGGTTCGGTTGGAATGACCGGTAGATCATCTTCCTT
>CALCCH010000503.1 GCA_937899855.1 uncultured Saprospirales bacterium
ACCAGGTACAAGGCTGCGTCACTGCAAAGTAGGCGTGGCATATGGGCTTGGCCAGCTTAGGGGTTTTGCGCCTCGTGAGGGTGGGTAGGTGAAGGACCTGCAATTCCTTTTTCTCCCCAAATTCCGTATACACCAGATACTCCTCTTCCGGGGAGAATTTGCAAACGTAGCCCTCCAAGTCGCGGGGCGAAACCGAAACGTTCTCCAGGGTCAGTACGGAGTCCAGGCCCCCGTTCAGCTGGGCGATGGGTACCAGGGTCTTATCCTTCCAATAAAATTCCCCCCCGACAATCGAATATTTGCCGCTCGGTGAGAAAAGGTAATCGCCAATATTGTCCATCAGCAACATACCAACTTCCGTCTTTTCCAGCGCGCTTTTTTGCAGGGCATCCGCCAGGGTTTCAAAGGTTTCTCGCTCCGACTCCCGGGGCCCGAGGAAATGCTGCGCCCCGTACTGGTGGGCTACTTTCACCAATTCAAAGCTCGCCTTCTTGAATACGGAAGGCTCCTTTTGCCAAAAGTAACTTTGGGTGCTGTTGTCCGGGCCCAAGCTTGAAACAATGACGTGTTTTCCATCCGGGTGCAACGCCACCCGATCCACCGGCGAACCGGCAATGGGGCGGGCCACCGAATCGCGGGCCAGCAGGTTGAAAAAGTGAACGCTGCTGTCTTGCAAAAAGGGCTGGCTGTAGCGGTCGACTACCCGACGGTGATCGAAGTACCAGTCGAACAGTTGCTTGTAGGTATGGATCAGCGAAAGGTTGTTCTCCGAGGTGAGGTAGCCGATGTTGAAACTCACGATCTGATTGACCCCTAAGCCGAGCGCCGACAGAAAGGACGTACCGAGGTACATGCTGTAGTGGAGCGAATCTTCGGGGGCGAAAGTACGGATGAGGTTTTGGAACTCCGCGGCCCGAGCGGAATCGCCCACGGCCCGATACGTCCCCTGAAAGACGCTATCCAAGCGTTTGATCTGCCCTTTGGACAAATCCAGGGGAGGCAGGGAGGAAAGGACCTGTCCCGAGTGTTGGTCAAAGAAGGTGTGCCCGTGTTCCTGCTCCAGGATGATGACCGGCGATTGTTGCGGGAACAATAGGAAAAGTAGGAGAGCCAGCACGAGTATCCCTCCGAGAAAGCGACCGGGATTAATTTTGCGCGGCTTCCGATCGGTGGGTTTCAACGTTGGTTCATCGATCAGTACGGCCGACAGGGCGACTTCCCCTTTCCGATAAGCTTCAAACTCCGCTTGCAAGGCGGGGTCCGTCGCCAGTTTTGCTTCGAAGCGCTGCATTTCCTCGTAGCTCAGTTCTCCTTCGCAGTAGGAAAATATTTCATCAAAATAGTTCATTGACACTTGATTTAAAATCTGTTGAGGAATTGGGTAAAATCACTATCCGGGTTTTCCAGGATAAACTGGGTCAGCTTCTTCTTGGACTTGTAGTGTGCACTCTTACAGGAATCCGCATCGCGGTAGGGTATCCCCTCCATCTGGCAAATTTCCTCGTGCGTATAGCCCATCTTCTTATACAGTAGCACTTCCGTTTGTGCTGGATTGCCCACCACCTTCGCGACAAATTTCTTCAGCCATTGAATGTCGCTATTGGTGATCAGATCGGCTTCGCCATGGTTGGAAGCGTAGTGGGTGGGATGGACTTTTTGTAGGTCGAGGGGAGAATGGTTTTGGTACTTGCGGTTTTTTCGAAAAAAATCGATCGACTTGTGCTTGGCGATTTTGGCAAAATAAGTCAACAGCGAAGCGTTTTGTCGGCTTTGGTACTGGTGGTGCTTTTTCACCAAGTCCAGGGAGGACTCCTGAAAGATGTCCTCAAAATCGTGGGGGTTCTTCACCGGTAGGATTCTACTCAGGTACCTCCGGGCGAAGGTTAAAAACCATTTGATCGCTTCGCCATCCCCGGCCTGGTTGCGGAGATCGTTCAACACGTCCTCATCCGAAAAGCGATGGGTTTCCAATTGATCCTTATTCATAGTCCTTTTTAGTTTATACCGTCCAAGTACTGGGCAAGCTAAAATAGGGGCTTAGGTTGTAATGACTGGGGCCACCTTTAACCCCTCAACAGCCGGTGTACTATTTTACGCAAAACACCGGGTTTACTTAGAAGCCATCTCAAAATGTTTTTGTTGGTGAGGGAGTGGTAATTTATGTCCCTGCGAGGCGCCAAAACGGAGCGTAGCCCTAGCTACGTGACGCTTTTGGCAACGAAGTAGGGGTGTAAATAACCCTGCCGTAGCCCAAAGGATATTTTGAGATGGCTTCTAATATAGTCGTCCGACTTTTTAAAAAAGTAACCACTTTGAAAAATATTTTTTGGTGGGAATGATTCGAGGCTGGGGATGGAAAAGATAAAAACGAAGGCGAAGGCAAAAATACTAGCTGAGCCGGTCACTTTTCCAAGCGCCCAATCGACTATGGGTAAATGACCGTTTATTCGCAAATCAAAAATTGATCACATGAATCCATTACTGCTTTTCGTCCCGACCGGTTTTCCATTCTTTGCTGGTGTTGACCGTTCCAAGGCCCTTTCATTCCCCCACCCTTCCCACCCGTGGGAAACATACCGCGACCTACCCGACGAGCACCCCGGCGATTCTCCGGCCCGCGCCCGTTCAAACTCATCCAACCCCCCTTTTCACCCCCCGCCCGTCCGGTACCTGGCCCCTCCACCATCGGGGGCCAGGCCCGCCACTTTGCGGAGGAAGCACCGACGGCATTCCGATCGTGAGTATCCACCAAAGCAGCAGCCCTCGCCAAGAATACCACGCCCAAAATCAACATTAGACTTGTATTGTCACCTAGTTTTTAGTAACTTATGGCAGATTTACTGAATATCTATCTGATCCGGAGCCGTATCCAGTCTTGCGCCTCTACCAAGACAGCACCAAAGGGCTTCCGTTAGTCGCAGTACCTTCGTCGAATTATCCTTAAAAATGTTTTATGGATCTCCCACATCCATAAGACCAAAAATATTATAGCATGAAAAACTTATTGCCTCTCCTGAGGAGTCCCCTCTATTGGTTTATCCTAAGCTACGCGCTCGGTCCTACTTCCGCAGGAGCGCAGTATTACATCAATGAAGCCTGGCAAAGCTCCTACGGCTTTCCCAGCGAAATCGATTGGTCCGCTTCCGCCGTCGACCAAACCGGAAACATCATCACGGTGGGCAATACCCTGGTCGGTGCCAATCAGATCGATATTTTGGTGACCCAGCACGACGACAAAGGCAAGCTCATCTGGCAGCAGCAGTTTAATGCCCCCCTACCGGGAAAAGCCTACGGGGTGGCCGTAGTCCTGGATGCCCAGGATAATATTTACGTCGCCGGAGCGGTACAAGCGGGCGCGGGCTCGAATGGCTTGGACCTGGCCCTCATCAAATACAACAACAGCGGCGTAGCGCAGTGGAGTACGCTTCACAACAACAGCAACCGAGAAGATATTCCAACGGACCTCTTGGTGACTTCTTCCGGTAAGATTTACCTCACCGGTTTGACTTATGACCCCGGTAATTTTAGTGACTACCTGACGGTCCAGTTGGACGCCAGCGGTACGGTCCAGTGGCAAAAAGTCTACGATTACAATGGCCTGCACGACGTCCCTATTGCGGTCGAACTCGACGGGAGCGGCAATGTGGTGGTCACGGGAGGAAGTGCCTCCTCGCTGACCAATTGGGACTACGCTACGGTGAAATACGATTCGCAGGGCGTCAAGCTCAACGAGTCCAGGGTCAGCAGCCCGGGCAACGGGTTCGACGAACCGACCGCGCTCCAGGTAGATGGCAGCGGTAATTTTTACATTACTGGCACCTCCAGCAGCAACGGAGTCGATTACGACCTGCGTCTCATCAAGCTGGATCAAGACCTCAACCTGGTTTGGGAATCGACCTTTGATGGCAACGAGCGAAGCGATCGGGGCAATGATTTGGCGATCGCGGTGGATGGTTCGGTTTACGTCGCGGGCTATACCGAAAATAGTGAGGGGCAAAACGAATACCTGTTGCTAAAGTATACGGCCACCGGTACCAAGCTCTGGGAACAAAAATGGAAAAGCGGAGACAGCGCGGAGTCGGCCACCGGTAGGAAAGTCGCCCTCAGCGCCAATGGTCTGGTGGTACTCACCGGAGAGATCCGCAACGGAGACAATGCCTACGTCTACACCCTGGGCTTTGATGCCAATGGCAATCGGCAGTGGGAGAAAAAAAGCTGGACCAGCGGAGGCCGCAACCGCCCCGTAGGTTTGATGGCCAATACGGATGGAAGTCTTTTTTTAAACGTCTATTCCCAAGTGGGCAACGAGGCGAAGTACCGCACGTCCAAACTCACCTCCTATTACCGCAACATTCGCTATGCCTACGATTCTTTAAACCAACCCATTTACATCCGGAAAGAGCTTCTGGTTCACT
>CALCCH010000504.1 GCA_937899855.1 uncultured Saprospirales bacterium
CCAAAGGGCTACCCGCGAGACGTTGATCCAAAATCTTCGCAAACACCTGTCGGCCAAGGCACAAACCGGAGACCTGGTGCTTTTTTACTTCAGCGGTCACGGTTCGCGCGCCCAAGCCGCCCCCGCCTTCCGCCAGCTCGATAGCACCGGTATCGACGAGACCCTGGTTTGCTACGACAGCCGTACCCCGGGCAAGTACGACCTAGCCGATAAAGAGCTGGCCGTTCTCCTCTCCGAAGTCAGCAGTGGGGTCGAAGTGGTGGTGATTATCGATTCCTGCCACTCCGGTGAAATGACCAAGTCGATCGACGCGGATCTCAACGGTCGTCGCAGCCGTTTTACTTCTCAAGTTAAGGGCTATCGCGATTTGTCGACCTACCTGCTCTCCAAAGACAATTACTACACCCAACAACTGGCTACCCGTCAGGACCTCCAGATTCCACATCGGGCTCACGTGGTCCTCGGGGCTTGCGGTCGCAATCAGGAAGCCTGGGAAGCGGATGATGATCGCGGCGTATTCACCAAGCACCTCATCGACTGTTTGCGCGCCGAGCCCGGCTTGAGTTATCAAGACCTTTTTCTCAAGGTCCGGGCCAGGGTCCAACGGGAAGTACGCAAGCAGGATCCCCAATTTGGCGCCTACGATGGCTTTGATCATCGCTACGGTTTTTTGACGCGACGTACGGCCAGCGATACCCGCCGCCACCTGATCCAGTTTGTCGAGGGGAAGTGGCGCCTCCAGCTCGGGGCCATCCACGGCTTGCCCAACGCACCAGATCTGGCGCGTCAGATTCAGTTGGCAATTTATCCCAACCTGGGCAAACAGGCCATCGCACAGGCCAATTTGGAAGCCGTACAGCTCAAAGAAAGTACCTTCCCTTTTCCCGAGGGCGATCCCCAGCAAGCTTATTTGGCGGAGATCGTCAATTTCCCCCTCAGCATGCCGGTCTACCTACGGGGTAGCCAACGCGCCAAGGGCAGCTTTCGGAAACTCTACGCCCAGCGGCCTTCGCCCTTTTTGCGTTGGGTCGACGAGACGGAGTCCAGCCGTTACGAACTGGCCATCGACCGCGACCGCCTCTTGGTGTACGAACGCGAGTCACAGACCCTGCTTCACGGACGGATGGGGAAGGATGGCCTGTCGATAGACTACATCGTCGGTATCTTGGAAACCATCGAGGAGTGGGAGCGGCTGGCGGACTTGGAGAATAAAGGGACGCGTTTTAAAGCCAAGGACATCGAATTGTGCTTCTATCGCGAAACCGAATCGGGTACCCTCGAACCGCCACTCAAGGGGCCCGCCATTTCCATTGAAGCACCCAGCGAAGGAGCGGAAGGCGCCATCTGGTACCAACTGAAGGCCACCAATCATACCGATCGCGAATTGTACTTCGCCTTGCTCGATCTCGACTCGGACTATTCGACCAAAAATGTTTACCCCTGCAAAAAGGTAGCGGCGCAGTCGGAAGCCCTCTTGGAATACGATACGGGCGTCGGCTTTCGTGCTGAGGACGAAGCCGAGGAATTGACCAAGGTGTTTAAGCTACTCGTCAGTACCACGCCCTTTGACGATTACTCTTTTGCTAAAGAAGGCTTTGAACTGGGGAAAGTCGATACGACCAAAGAGGGGCGAACGCGCTATACTTTCACACGCAAGAGAGCCACGGAGACCGACTGGTGTACCCGGACGATCCGTCTGCGCTTGTTGCGGGGCACGCGCTTAGTGGGGGCGGAAGTGGTCCGCTTCGAGTCTGAGAAAATTGAAGTCAAGGCCCACCCTAAGTTCCGAGCGAAGTGGAGTTTTACGGAGCTCCAATCCCGGGGAAAAAGCGTCCACCCCTTGTCCGGCGTGGAAGACCTCTTCCGCAGCGAGGAGCTGGAACTGCTGGATTGGAATGCGGGGCGGAGTCGGTCCGTGCAGGGGCAACGGAGCATCATCGAGTTGAGTGGAGTGAAGGGGCAGGCGGCGCTGCGGGACGAACCCCTGGAGGTGATCATCGATCAGGACCTGGCGGCGGAGGAGTACTTGCTGCCCATCACGATGGACGAAGGCTTTGTCTTTACCTTTGGTGAGTCGGAAAAAGATGCGACGGGGAAAACCCATTTGCGCTTTCGCGAATTGCCCCTGCAAGCCGACCCTTCGCGGCGGCGGAGCCGGAGTATTCCGCGGGCACTCTGGTTTGTGGTCCTAAAAGTTGGGGGCTTTCGCTCGCGGGTGTTCCGCTTGCGCTACGTCACCTACAACCAGGCGGGCAAGGTCCGACTCAGCGATCGGGCCAGCAAGAGTAAGGTGGCCAACGCCAGTAAGATTCTCCTACTCATCCACGGCATCATCGGCAATACCAAAAGCATGGCGCGCAACCTGCGCTTTTTGCTGGACCAAAAACACTACGATTTGATCCTCACTTTTGACTACGAAAACCTCAACGAGGAGCTGGAAAAAACCGCTCAGGAATTTTCCAAGGCGCTCAAGGGCGTCGGCCTCAACGCGCGCGACGGCAAGACACTCGACATCGTGGCGCATGCGATGGGAGGACTGGTGAGTCGCCAGATGATCGAGCGGGTACGGAAGGGGGATCGCCTGGTGGATCGCCTCCTCATGTTCGGTACGCCCAACGGGGGCTCGGCCTTTGGCTCCATTCCGCAGTACCGCGATTTGCTGACCCAACTCCTGAGCCTGGCCCTCAACTTTGGTAAGGGCTGGCTGGGAACGATCTACCCCTACCTGGCCGGTATCAACAAAGCCCTGCTGGCTACCAGCCCCCTCACCCTCACCCTCGACCAAATGCGGACCGACAGCGACTTCGTCACCGACCTTTACGCCGACAACGATCCCGAGGTCGACCCCCACACCCGCTACTACACCGTGGCGGGCGACATCAGCGATTACAAATCCCTGAGCGATCGCCGTCTGGCCCGTTTTCTGGACAAGGCCAAGCTCAAGGTAGGGGACTGGGTCTACGGCGAGGAGCCCAACGACATTGCGGTGAGCGTGGCCATGATCCACCACGTTCCGACGCCCTACGCAGCGGAACACCACGACATTACAGCCCACCACATGAATTATTTCGAGGAAGGGGAAGGCCTGGAAAAGTTGAAGGAACTGTTGCTAGGACTGCCGGCGCCGGAGTGAGTCCTCGATGGCGCGCAAGTCCCGCCGGAGGGATTCGAAGGGGCCACCCGGCGTTCGTTCGACGAGTAGTTCGTCGGAGCTGCTAAAACTCAAGAAGCGGTAATGATCGTCCGAGGTCCCGTCCAAGTAATACAGTTGGGGAGGGGCACTGCCTTCCTGGGAAGCAGGTACTATTGCTCGAACGGTGTTTTCGTCGATGATAAAGGGATGGAGGCTGAGGGGCTGGGCGCGGCGCCTGGATTCGTACTCCGTTCTGACCATATCAACGGCATTGCCGGGGAAGGGGGAGGGCAGTTCGAGGGTACGGACTTCCGATTCGTCGGGGTTTCCATTGAGGTTGAGGCAAACCAGGTTATTGACCCTTCGCTTTGCCAGAGCTGGCTCTCGCCAGGTTCGATTGCTGCGCCACTGGTAGCCGAACGGGTAGAGCAGGTGGGGGAGGACCGTGGCGAGTTGTTGTTCGGCGAAGGCCAGGTTGTCTGGGGGTGGGGGCTGGGACTCCGGGGTGCGGATAAGCATGAGATCGTTGAAGAAGTTAATGGCATTCTGAAATTCGTCGGTCTGCGCGGTGGTTTCGAGTGCTCGAATTTCATCAACGGGTAGGGTACCCCGGTGGCGATTGAGGGCCCCAGCGTGGTAGAGGTAGGCGCGGTGCCAGTTGGGCTTGGGCTGGGTGAAGAAATCGATCAGATCCGTATGGGTGGCCTCCAGCATGGGACGCCCTTGTTTTTCTCGTTCCAGAACTTGGCTGACTCCAATCAGACCGGATATTTTGAGCAACAATTCAAAAGCCCGCTTGAGTAGGGGGAGGCGTTCCAGGCCGTCCGTTGCTCCCGTAATGGTAAATAGCGGTGCCAGTGCTTCCAACAAGGGCAGGGGGGCGCCATCGGCAAAAAGGGACCAGCATTCGGCGATGTCTTCCGGCTGCTCCACCGCCATAGGTTCCTGGCTAAAAGGCGTCATCCAGGGGAGGGTAGCCATATAATCGGCCAACACGCGAGCCAGCATCTGATTGGGCAGGTAATCGCTTCCCTCGAATGGCTCCTCCTTGACTCGAAAGCTAATTTTCCGACAGGTCCAATTCAACCTTAAGGGATCTATTTTTTTCAAACTCATCGTCAATAAATTTCTTCGGTGTTGAGCCAAAAGCTGGTATCCCGTTCGAGGCCCCGGGCGTCGATCGGCTGGGGATCAAAGAGGACTTGGAGGTGGTAGTCGCACGCTCGTTCGTACTGGAGGGAAAGTTGCTCGACGATTAGCTGAAGCATCTCGGTCAGGACG
>CALCCH010000505.1 GCA_937899855.1 uncultured Saprospirales bacterium
GCCGTCGTAGAGGGCGGGTAGCAGCTCGGCTTCCAGCTGTTCGGCTAGGGCGGGAGCCAGCTTATCGGGGTGGGTGGGGATGAGGGTCATCGTATACTGATAATCGGCCCCGTTGGAGGTATGATTGTCGATCAAAACGTCGGGTTGCCAGCGCCCGTAGATTTGGTTAAACGTTTGGGCATTGCGGGTATCACACTTGACGAAGTCTCGGTTGAGGTCGAGGTTGCGGGCATTGCCCCGAAACCCGTAGGCCTGGGGCCCATTCTGATTGACCCGACTGTAGCCATTGCGATTGAGCCCACCACCAATATTGTAAAAGGGGATAACGATCAGCACCGTACGGTTCAGTAAAGCCAGCTTTTGAGGATCGCTCAGGTAGTCGCGGAGCAGCAGCATGGTGGCATCTATCCCACAGGGTTCTCCGGGGTGGATGGCATTATTGACCATCAGGATGGTTTTATTTTTTGCCCGCAGGCTAATGGGGTCGAAATCGCGATCGGTAGACAGGATGGCGAGGTGCAGGGGGTGGCCACTATCCGTACTGCCGTATTCCTGCACTTCGAATTGGGGAAAAGCCGCCGCCAGTTTTTGGTAAAAGGCGATGGTCTCGGCGTAGGTAGCCGTGGTATTGGCCTGCGTCTCGAAGGGGGTCATCCAGTCGGTGGAGGACGGCTGGGCGAAAAGGGGGAGGGGCAGTAGGCATAGGAGCAACAAGCGTAGCAGCATAGGGATCGGGATTTTGACGAACCAAAGATAGCCAACAAAAAGAAAACCCGGCTCAGGACGAGACCGGGTTTTCTTTTCTTAGAGAGAATTAAGGTGAGAATTAAAAATACTTGTTGCCTAGCTCAAAGATGATTAAGAAAGCTCATATTTTTTTGTCGATTGAGCCAATCCTACCTTTTTTTGAATAAAGGTAGCCTTTCAAATAGGGAACTTGTGCTTAACTTTGGTCCATGCTCTGGCAAGAACTGATTAAAGTGGCGCTAATGGGGACCGAACGCTCCCAGTTATCGCCGCCCACCAAGGAAGAATTGCGCCGTTTGGGGATCGACCCGGCCCTGCCGCCACCCCGGCTGGTGCTGGAGGGAGCCGCCTACCTCGCCACCATGCACAAGGGTGGGATTCGGGCCCGAGAATGGACCCGCCCCCAGCCCGCAGCCGCCCCGCCGAATGATCCCCAGCGCGACTGTAGCCCCCGGGCCATTCAAGTCCTGGAGCAAATCCTAAACGACAGCTTTCCCGATGCCCTCGGAGAATTCGTCCAATTGCTTCACCAACACCAGCGCCAATTGCCCGCCGAGATGCTGCCCGACCTCTTCGACCAAGCCCGCCGAAATGCGGAGCTGTGGGGCAAATTGCGCGACTGCATCGGTACCCGTGGGCACTGGCTGCTCCAGCAGAACCCCGACTGGGCGCGCTTGCGCCGCCAACCCGACGAAGCCCTCTGGGAATACGGCACACGCCCCCAACGCCTGGCCCTCCTCCGCCATTGGCGCGAGGAACGGCCCGACTACGGCCGCGAACGGGTGATGGAAAACTGGGATACCGAAGACAGCAAAACCCGCATCGGCCTGATCGCACACTTTGCGACCGGCCTCGGCCCCGCCGATGAGACCTTCCTCGAAAACGCCCTCGACGATCGCCGAAAAGAAGTCCGCCAAAAAGCCGCCAGCCTACTGCTCCAAATTCCGGCCTCGGCCCTGGTACAGCGCATGCAGGAACGCGCGGTGGCCCTGCTGGACCTGAGCCACCAAAATGGGGCTATCGACATCGAGCTACAGCTACCGGATGAGTTGGGCCCAGCCATTCTGCGCGATGGGATCGATCCCAAGCTGCGGTCCTATCCCGGTGGGGTCAAAGCCAGTCGGCTGGGTCAAATCCTAGCCGCTATTCCCCCCCGCTTCTGGGAGCAACATTTTGAGCGGGACGCGGAAGAAGTCTTGTCGATTTTTACCGATAGTAACTGGCCCGAGCTCACCTTTAGCGCCCTTACTCAGGCCACCATCCGGCACCGTACCCCCCAGTGGATGGAGGCCCTGGTCGATTTTTGGTTCCGTCACCACTTCGAGAGCCCATGGCAAAACATCGAACTGGAAGACCTGATGCCCCAACTGCCACGGCCCCTGTTTAACCAACTCGCCCTGCGTGGCCTGTCGCTGGATCAAGCCCTCGCCAGCAGCAATGGCCCGGTCAGTACCCTGCTCCAACACGGCCAACAAATTTGGGAAGACGAATTGACCTACGCTTTCTTTCGAAAAATCAAAGAGTGGTTTCAAGACCACCCGGGGCAGTACTGGAGTACCTGGCACTTTTGGAACATCCTCAGCAAAGCGGCTTACCTCATCCGACCCCAGCTCTGGCCAACGCTACAAAAGGCCTTTGACCAGGATCGCGTGTGGTACGAAGCGGGGGCCGAAATCGATAAATTTATGACCGTACTGCGCTTTCGCGATCAAATGCAAAAAAGCTTATCTTCCGACCCCAAATAGTATCCCAAGCTTATGGCTAAGAAAAAAAAGACCGCCCCCAAAGTACTTCGTCCTCACGCGGAAGAAGCCTACGCGGAGGAACTGAAAATACTGGCGGCCAATGACGAACACGCCCGCCCCGCCAATTGGCGCCTCTCGCCCTGGGCCGTGGTTACTTACCTAATGGGGGGCAAGCTGGCGGACGGTACCGTCATCGAGCCCAAATATTACGGCAACCGCCGCCTGATCGAGGTAGCGGTAGCCACGCTCGTCACCGACCGCGCCCTCCTCCTAATTGGCATTCCCGGCACCGCCAAAACCTGGGTGGCCGAACACCTGGCCGCCGCCATCGCGGGCGACTCGACCCTCCTGGTGCAGGGCACCGCGGGGATGACCGAAGAAGCCATGCGCTACGGTTGGAACTACGCCCGACTGCTCTCCGAAGGGCCCAGCGAAGCCGCCTTGGTCCCCAGCCCCATCCTCACGGCCATGCGCGACGGCAAAATTGCGCGAGTGGAAGAATTGACCCGCGTCCCTTCCGACGTTCAGGACACCCTGATTACCCTACTATCGGAAAAGTTACTGCCGGTGCCCGAGTTGGGAATGGAAGTCCAGGCCAATCGCGGCTTTAACCTCATCGCCACGGCCAACGATCGCGACAAGGGGGTCAACGACCTGTCGAGCGCCCTGCGCCGCCGTTTCAATACCGTGGTCATGCCCTTACCCGCTTCGCTCCAGGAAGAGGTCAAGATTGTCCAAACCCGGGTGGCGCAGATTGGGCGGGCCCTGGAATTGCCGGGAGAGGTCGCGCCCGTACAGGAAATCCAACGCTTGGTGACGATCTTCCGCGAACTGCGTAGTGGCCGGACCGAAGATGGGCGGACCAAGGTCAAATCGCCGAGCAGTACCCTGAGTACCGCCGAAGCCATCTCCGTAATCAACAGTGGCCAGGCCCTGGCGGCCCACTTTGGCGATGGCAAGCTGCACGCCAATGACCTGGCCGCGGGCATTACCGGTGCCATCGTCAAGGACCCGGTTCAGGACAAGACCATCTGGTTGGAATACCTGGAGACGGTAGCCAAAGAACGCAAAGAATGGAAAGACCTGTACCGCGCCTGTAAGGAAATGCTGGACTAAACGAAGCAATATGAGTGTTCACGTCTTTGGTATTCGTCACCACGGCCCGGGGTCGGCCAGGAGTATGCTCCAAGGCCTTCGGGCCCTCGCCCCCGACATCGTCCTGATTGAAGGCCCACCCGATGGCGATGCACTCATCCCCTTCGTCGCCAACGAAGGACTCAAACCTCCCGTCGCCCTACTGGTGTACAATCCCAAGGATTTACAAGAAGCGGCCTATTATCCTTTCGCCAGCTTTTCCCCCGAGTGGCAGGCCATGGCCTTTGCCCTCCAAAAGAACCTCCCCGTCCGGTTTATGGACCTGCCCCGACGACTCGCCTTTACCCTCAACCGCCTCGAAAAGGACAATCCACAACTCCGCATCCTCCCGCCCACGCCAGAGCAGGACGAATCGGAACTGCCCGTCGAGGTGAAGGCGCGGGTCAGCCGCGACCCCTTCGGCTACCTGGCCCAGCTGGCTGGCTATGCCGATAGTGAACGCTGGTGGGAGGTCATGTTTGAAGCCCAACAAAACCCGGAAGCCATTTTCCCAACCATTGTCGAGATGATCGACGCATTGCGGCAGAGCAAGGGATCGGAAGATGAAGCCCGGGAGCAACAACGGGAGGCACACATGCGCCAGGTCATTCGCCAAGCTCAGAAAGAAGGTTTTGAAAAAATTGCCGTGGTGTGTGGGGCCTGGCACAGTCCCGCACTCCAGTATCTCGACCGCTATAAAGCCAGTCACGACAAGGCCATCCTCCGCGGCATTAAAAAGACCAGTACCAAAGCAACTTGGGTCCCCTGGACTTACCAACAGCTTTCTACCCAGAGTGGCTACGCCGCCGGAGTACTCTCGCCAGCCTGGTACCAGTTGCTCTTCCACCGCCCCAAAGATGTCCTCATCCGCTGGATGACCAAGGTAGCTCGGCTGTTTCGCAAAGAGGACTTGGACAGCTCTTCGGCCCACGTCATTGAAGCGGTGCGACTGGCCGAGACCCTGGCCAGCCTACGGGGCCTACGAGTAGCGGGCATTGAAGAAATGAATGAAGCGGCGATGACGATTTTTTGCCAAGGCTACCAGGAACAGCTGCAGATCATCGAACAAAAGCTCGTCGTGGGCGACGTCATGGGCAAGGTCCCCCCCGAAGTTCCCGTCATTCCCCTCCAGCAGGACCTGGACCGACAAATCAAGAGTGCGCGTTTGACCAAGTATCGCAAGACCAGTGAATCCCTCTGGCTCAAGGCCAACGCCAGCAATCCCCGGGGGGGGATCTACCTGCGGGAGGAGGCCGATCGCTTCTAGAGTCATCTGCTGCACCGGCTCAACATTTTACGCATCACCTGGGGAAAGGTCTAAAAAGGCTCCAAACGGGACCTGGGTGGTTTTAAGGAATACTGGAAATTGCAGTGGAAACCGGGGTTTGCAATCAGCATCATCGAGGCGGGACGTTGGGGCAATACGGTGGAAAAAGCAGCCAGTGCCTACCTGCTGGATGACCTCCAGCAGTATTCCGACCTCCCCCAACTCACCCAGCGAATCGAAGCGGCCCTCAATGCCAATCTGAGTGCCACTATTGGCCCGTTGATCCGGCGAATCGAGGATGTCTCGGCCCTCACCAAAGACGTTTACCACCTGATGGATGCCCTTCCTCCCCTCATCAACGCCCTGCGTTACGGATCGAGCCGACGGGTAGAACTGAGCGCACTACAGAAGGTGGTCGATCTGATGGTCCCACGCATCTGCGTCGCCCTCCCCAACGCCAGCCTCTCCCTTGATGAAGCAGCCTCGCGGGCGCTGTTCGATAAAATTCTCCAACCCACCCACTCGATCAGTTTGCTCGAACAGCCCAAGCACCAATCGCAATGGCACCAGTTGTTGCACCGACTTTCCGAAATGTACCAGGTCCATTCGCTGCTCACCGGTGCCAGTACCCGCATCCTCTTCGACAAGGCCCTCATCGACACCGGTACCGCCGCACAACGCATGAACTTTGCGCTTTCCCGGGGCAACGATTCGGATCGGGCCGCGCACTGGGTGGAAGGCTTTCTACACGGCAGCGGCCTGCTGCTGATTCATCACCCCGGACTGTGGCAAATCCTCGACGAGTGGAAAGCGGATTTTACGGCGGTAGTATTCCAGGATATTTTGCCTCTGCTCAGACGAACGTTTGCGGAATTTTCGGGTCCAGAACGGGCCAAGATGCTCGCCCTGGCCCGGCGGGAATCGGGGGTAAGTGAAACACCCGACGCGGAGCGGAGCTTCGACGCCGAACGTGGAGCGGGGGTCATTCCCGTCGTACAGTTGTTGCTGGGTCATTCCTCTTCGGCGGTCCCCCGGGGGGAAGGGATACGGTCTTCATCATCGCCCTCACCGGGATAATCCACATCGGGACGGGTATCCTGGTCGGGGATGCTCAACCTCAGGCTGTTGATCCCTTCTCCGGGGAGACAGTGGAGGCGTTCTAGATTGATCAGTTCGAGCATGGCCAGGAAGGTAATAATGGCGTGCATGCGAGTCTGGCAAGCTCCAAAAATACTTTTGAAGTCCCGCTTTTCGCCCCGTCGGATCTTGGAAAGGATAAAAACTTGCTGTCCCTGAATCGTGTGTTCGTAACGAAAGACGCGGTGGACTGTCTTTTTCTTGCGATCCTCCATCCGCGACATCACGTTTTCAAAGGCGCGCATGAGTTTGAACAAGGTCAGCGATTCCAGTTCCACATCGACCAGGGCTTTGTTGGCGATAACTTTGCGGTCGCGGGCCTCGTTGCCCCGGTGGTTGCGGAGGGCGCGGCTGGCCTCCAGGTCGCGTAGCTCATCGAGTACGCTTTTGTAGCGTTTGTACTCCAGAAGCCGTTGTACCAGCTCCTCCCGGGGGTCGATTTCGTTGCCGTCCTCGTCGACGGGTTTGCGGGGGATGAGCAGCTTGGCTTTGATGCGCATCAGGGTGGCCGCTACGAGAATAAATTCGCTGGCTAAATCCACGTTGATCGACTCCATTTCCCGGATGTAAGCCAGGAAGTCATCGGTGATTTTGGCGATCGGAATATCGTGAATGTCCAACTCATCCCGTTCGATGAAGAAGAGCAAGAGGTCAAAGGGCCCCTCGAATTGGGTGAGTTTGATGGTGTAGGTACCGCTCATGGTAATGGCGTCAATAAATGGCTCGTAAAGATACGAAAAAGAAGGGGAGCAGCAGCTCAGACGGGACGCAAATCTCGGGTTTGGTGGTAAATTTCGCGCAGTGGGATGTGGGCATCCAGCGAAAAAATGGGCAGGTGCTGGTCAAGTCCGATGATGGTCCGCATGGACCAGATTCCCGCGGTGGAATGATCACGATAGAGGCTGTCAATGATCGGGCTTTGAGCATTGACCAGTAAATATTCACAAAACGAAGGAAGCGCGCAATACCGGTGAAATTTCTCGCCGCGATCATAAGCCTCGGTGCTTGGTGAGAGCACCTCCACGATGAGAGATGGTGGCGTGATTTAGCCTCCCCCACGGCATCGAGAGCGAGGTACTCCTCAATGGTATAATGGCGATCTTCGATAAATTCTGGCATGACAATACGGGTAGTACTAACTTATAGTAAAAATAACAAAAGCCAGCGGACATGACGGGATAAAGCGGTCTTATTCGTAATTTTGATCCGACTCAAACCCACTGAATTTTGTCAAGTAAAGGAAAGCTGTATTTGATCCCCAGCCCACTGGGAGAAGGCGGGGCTCGCGTCCTTCCGCAATACGTAGTGGACCGCATCCATCAATTGCGCTACTTCATCGCCGAGCGTGCCAAGACGGCGCGCCATTTCATCAAAGCCAGCCAGCCCCCCTACGCCATCAGCGAGCTGACCGTAGTCGAGCTCAACAAGCGGACGCCCCCCATCGAATGGCGCCACTACCTCCAAGCGGCCGAAGCGGGGCAGGACATCGGACTGCTCTCGGAAGCGGGCTGCCCCGGCGTGGCCGACCCCGGCGCCCAGGTCGTCGAACTGGCCCACCAGCTGGGCATTACCGTCGTTCCCCTCGTCGGCCCCTCCTCCATCCTACTCGCCCTCATGGCCTCGGGTATGAACGGCCAACGCTTTTGTTTTCACGGCTACCTCTCCCCCAAAAAGCCCGACCTGCGCCGCGAACTCAAAAAACTGGAACAGGAATCAAGCCGCCTTCAGCAGTGCCAAATCTTTATCGAAACCCCCTATCGCAACCAAGGCCTGCTGGAAGCAGCCCGCCAGGTCCTCCAGCCCCGAACCCGCTTTGGCCTAGCCGTCGACCTGACCTTGAGCACCGAATGGATCCGCAGCCAACGCATCGCCCAATGGCGCCAAGCCCCCCTCCCCAATCTCCACAAACGCCCGGCTATTTTTCTGCTGGAAGCCTAAACCCAAAAGAGGGAAGCGCCTAGACGCCTCCCTCCAATTGCTAAATAATTACGAGGTTTGATCTTGCCGGGGCCCCATCCCTAAGCGGATCCGCTACTCCTTTTTCAACCACTTGCGGACCTCCTGACGCTCCCCCATCCGCAGGCGAACCCAGTAGACGCCTTCCGCCAAATGCGCAGCGGGATAGGTCCAGTCCACGTGATCGGTCAAGCCCAAGTCAACTGCAGCCACAGTCCGCCCCATGACGTCCACGACTTCGATGTGGGTATCCACTGCTTGCTCCCAAGCGTGTACCAAGCGTACTTGTTCCGTTCCGGGATTGGGGAACAGGCGGAGGTCCGTAGCCGCCGGACGCTCGGTACGGAAAAAAGGAAGACTACTCGAACAAGGAGAAATCTTGCGGTAAACATCTTCGTTGCTATCGAAATAAGCACTAGTCATCTGTTGGGAAAAACGACCGGCCAATTTTGGACCATATTCGTACTGGCCACCCGTTCCAAACGAAGTATTGAGAATTTGGTAGTCACTACCCAGCGGAAAACCCAAATCATCCAGCGCCAACCCAATCAGATCAGCTCCGGTACCGGCCGGTAAATTCGGTAAACCACAGCCAATAAGATCGTCGTACTCCCAGGCTACGACGTACTCCTCACATCTCGTCATGGTAATGGAAGGATTTTGGTTAGTGCAGGCTTCTCCACCAAAAACATTGATCAGAATGGCTCCACCGATCATCCCATTGAGGGTATAAATCCGGCTTTCACCACTGGTCAAATCCTGTTCGTCAAAGACGACGGTGGCTTGTCCTTCCAGGGAGTAGGTATTGTCAGTGGTCAAGGCAGAAATACGAGGATACCCTAGGCTAACCAGTGGGGGAGCGGTATGCGCAGGTTGGAGTACGAAGGGGAAAGCGGGGGTACCGCTGAGTACATTTATGAATTCCTCGTACTGGTAAAAGAGGTGGGTGTTGCCGTCTGGATCGTATACGAGGTAGCTGAAATGTACCGTCGGAGGGAAGGCCTGTCCGTAGGTGGCAATCGTCACGTCCGGGCGGGCGACAGTGGTGAAGGGAGGGGCCGGACTCCTCATGTACGCTGGAATCGCATTGGTACTGATGTCAAACTCCGGTCCGTTGGGAAAGAGGAAAAGCATACTGTAAGCGCGAGCCATGATGACCCGCTCCACGTTGTTGCTGATTTCCATCCAGGTGATGACGGCCCGGCCCGCATCATCGCTGTCCATTTGGCAATCCTGGGCATTGTTCATCGTCGAGAGGATGTGGGTCGACCCCGGAACCTGAACGTAGCTGCCGGCTTGCCAGGAGTAGCCACGGACGTAGACATCGCCACCGATGATAAAGACCAAGGCCAAGTGATCAAAAAAGGCACCTTCATAAATCGCGACGTCCAAGTAGGTGATACCGGGAGGCAGGGTAAGTTGGCCAGCATTGCCACAGTGGTCGTCCCAAGCCAGCCCCGGGTTGGTCCCGTCCCAAGCGACCACGGAGCGTTCGCAGCCGTTGATCGTTCTGGCGTCGACAGCGACCTGCGAGATCCCGGTGGAATTATCGATGAAGGTTTCGGAGACCTGAGGAATAATTTGAGCCTCCAGCGAGACGTGGCTGAGGGCACCAAGCGCCAAAAGCCAGAGAAATTTACGGAATATAGATTGCATGATATTTTTCTTTTGGGAGAATGAATAAATGAGAAGGTAAAAGGAGCTCAATAGACATCGACAAAGATGACGTTGTTGCCGGCGTCCTCGGTCCAGAAAGCTTCGAGGTAGGGGGCGCAGGCGGAGCCCACTACGCGGGCGCAGTTGTCGCGACCGGCCAGGGCGCCGCAGGTGGGCTTGTGGGCCAGGCGGAAAGAGTTGATGTTGGCGGTGAGGTCACACGCGGGGCTGTTGGTGGCGCCCTGGGTAAAGCCGGTGACGAAGGAAATGTTGCGGTGCCACTGCCAGAGGTCGCTGTTGGTTAGGGTACCTCCTCCCCAGGTCACGGGGTTGTCCATTTCCAGGACTACCGAGCCACCGGCCGGAACGGTCTTGAGGGGGGTATAGGCTTGGGTACAGTTGTATTGGGCAACGGCGATAAAGCTGAGGTCACAATTGCTATGGTTGCGGAACTTAAATAGTTGTTGGGCTTGGCTCTGGCCCAGCGTGGCGCAGAGGAATAGCAGGACCAGCCCCGCAGCGTACAAGGTCTTTTTCATAGAATAATGTTTTGATGGGTGAATAATGATTCTTACCCATCAAAACTATCGGAAAAAGCAGGCCCCACAAAGGGGGAAATCGTCAACGCGGCCCGCGTAGCGCCAACGCCCGCTCCGGGCTTTTAAACGCCCTCAGACCAGGCGGCCGGAGAGCTGGCGGACAAATAGCTCCCGGCGGCGCTGGGAGACGGGCAGGTGTACGCCATTTGATAGAAAAACCAAACCGCCATCGCCCTTGACGTACTCCGTCGCGTGGTTGAGGTTGATGAGGTAGGAGCGGTGAATGCGAAAGAAAGAATGGTCCCGCAGCAGCTTTTCAATTTCCTTGAGGTTGCGCGATACCAAGAAGGTCTGATCCCGTAGATAGACCTTACAGTAAGTGCTGTCGGCTTCGCAATAGAGGATGTCCCGCACCTCCACAAAACGGTAACCCTTGAGAGTGGGCAGCGCTAGTTTTTCGAGGGTTACCGATTGGCCCCCCACCGACTGTCGCAGGCTCTCCAACAGCAATTCGATGTTCTTTTGTCGATCCGCTTGCAATTGCTTGTGGCGAACTTTTTCGAGGGCACGGTACAGCTCTTCGCGGTCGATGGGTTTGAGCAAGTAATCCAGTGCGGAAAACTTGATCGCCTGGATGGCGTAATGGTCAAAAGCGGTGGTAAAAATGATGTCAAAGTCGATCTTGCCAAGGCGCTCCAACAGATCAAAGCCCGTTCCGTGGGGCATTTTGATGTCGAGAAAAACCAGGCGGGGTCGAATTTGGCGGATCAGCTCGTAGGCCCGGTGGAGGGTGGGGGCTACCGCTAGAATTTGAATGTCACTCGTGCCCTCCTCCACCATTTTTTGGAGGGCCTGCGCATTACGCAGTTCGTCTTCTACAATGATCGTGGGAATTTGCATAGTTCAGTTCCGGTTAAAGGGAAAAAATAAGTGTACACGGGTACCGCTCCGCTCCCCTTCCAAATCTTCGACTTCCAGGCGAAAGGGAACTTTGCAGTTTTTATTGAGTAATTCGATTCGTTCTTCGATGATTTTCACGCCCAAGCCCCCGTGCTGGTAAGGACTCCGGAGGGCGCGGGCCCGCCGCCGACCAATGCCGTCATCCTGTACCTGGCAGTGGATTCCCCGCCCCGCCTGACGAAACCGAATGTCGATCTGACCACCCCGGGTACCTTGTTGCAGGCCGTGCCAGATGGCGTTTTCCACAAAGGGCTGAATCAGCATCGGAGGAATCTCCAGCAGGTCGGTATCCAGCTCCTCGGCCACCTCGATTTGCCAACGCAGCTCGGGACCAAAGCGCAACTGTTCGAGCCGCAGGTAATTGCGCAGGCCTTCGATTTCGTCACTCAGCGAGATGGAAGAGCGTCGCGAATGGTAGAGCACCGTGCGGATCAGACGCGCCACCCCGCTGAGGTTTTGACTCGCCAGCCGGTACTGCCCCGACAGGATCAGGCCCTGAATGGAGCCCAGCGTATTGAAAATAAAATGCGGCGTCAGTTGGGATTGCAAGGCTATTTGCTCCGCCTCGAAGGAGCGCCGCAGCAGCCGCTCCCGGTTTTGGATGATTCGAAACCGCAGGAGGATAAACAATTGCAGCAAACCAAAGCCCAGCAAAAACAACAGCCCCCAAAACCACCAACTGTTCCAAAAGGGTTGCCGAATCAGCAGACTCACCGTGGCTGGCTCCTCGCTCCACTGGCCGCGGTAATCACGGGCGGCTACCTGAACTTGGTAGCGCCCGGGCGGAAGCTTGGGGTAGAGCAAGGTACTCTGCTGCGTGTCCTGCGAGGCCGAATCCAACCCCAGTAGACGATAGCGGTACCGCAGCTTGTTGCCCGTACGGTAGGACAGGCCGGCAAAGCCAAATTCCAGGTTGTTCTGTTGGTGGCCCAGCTCGTAGTAAGGCTGCAAAGTGGTATCACGGTTGT
Organism: uncultured Saprospirales bacterium; assembly: GCA_937899855.1. Lineage (GTDB taxonomy): Bacteria > Bacteroidota > Bacteroidia > Chitinophagales > Saprospiraceae > CALLVY01. The sequence goes on from CALCCH010000505.1 coordinate 12,110, forward strand.
TGATCGCCAGGTGTTGGAGGTGGACCTTGGGCCCCGGGCGAGGGTTCGCATCAAAGTAACGGGGAAATACGGACAGGCCCTGGTCGTGTTGTAACCAGACCAGACTGTCCAGGACGAGGGTGCGTTTGACGTCGCTCGACAATAGGCCATTGGAACGCGAGTAATTGATAATCTGTCGGGGGCGGCGGGCCAAGGTATCGAGCGCGATCCGACTCAGGCCGCGGCTGGTACTCAGCCACAGGATGCCTTCCTCATCGATGATCAGGTCGTTGCACTGGTTGCTCACCAAGCCGTCGCGCTCCGTGATCCGCCAAACCTCACCTCCCGGACCGTACACAATGAGCCCCTCCCCCAGACTGGCAAAGAGCAAATGCGACCCGTACTCCGCCATGGCCATCACCCGCTGCCGCGACCACTTCCCGCCCAAGTCGAAAGCTTGGAGTTCTCCCGCCTCCAAACGGGCTACTCCCGGGATGCCCATCAGCCAGATATCCTGCCGCGAATCGACGTATATTTTTTTATAGTCCACCAGTACCCCTCGGAATAAGGTATCTAAAACCTGAGGCTGGCAATCGAAATGACCAAGATAACTTTTCCACAGCAGGAGTAGCCCCGTTTCACCAAAGCCCACGCTGGCGTAAAAATCCGTGTAGCCCAACTTTTGGAGTTGTTGGTCCTCCAAAATAAAGGCTTGTCCCTCTCGGCGAGAAGTTTGCCCGTGGATCAACCAGCGCTTCGCTGCTTTATCCACGGGAGCCACCTGGGATTGATACTTGAAGTTGTACAACTCCTCAAAGTCCTGAAAGCCAAGCTCATCGTACCGAACCGTCTCGACCTGTCCCTGATAGAAGCCCAGGAGCAAACGCCCCGAATGGCCCACCAAACTGGCAATTCGACGGCTCCCAAAATGGGAATCGCTGGGCAGTTGGTAAAAATTCGCAGCGGGGATATAATAGACGCCGTCGTTGAGCGTCGTCAGCCAGATGCCACCTTCCCGATCCTGATACATACAGGTCACAATCTTATCCAGCAGGAGGCTAAACCGGGGGCGATCCCCACGATTGGGCTCGTAGCACTGTACCCCAGATCCAAAGGTAGCCTTCCACACGTAGCCCCGATCGTCTTCGAGCAAGCCCAGGGTGCCGTGTTGGGGCTCCGTACAAAAAAGCTTTTCCAAACCCGAAGGGCCATCCCGGTACACGCAATTGCACCAACGGAATAGAAAGGGGCGGTCCTTTTGAAGATTGACCGAAAAACCATCCGCCAGCGTTTTCCTTTCCAGCACCGCTATCTCCTCCTCAATTTGGTGACGTCGGTAAGTACCATCCGCATCGATGCGGAGTAAATCCTCAGCGCGGAGGGGGTCAAGGAGGCTCCAAACGCGATCCCCGGAAGACAAGGATTTGACGACCCCAAAAGCCGTTGCCTCATCGGCGGGCAATGTGTAGGAAACGACCTCTCCCGTGGGCCGAACGATGGAAAACATCCGACTATGGCTCGTCATCCGGAAACCAATCCACACGTCGCCGTTGTCGTCGACGCCTACACTGCAGGGGATGGAAGGTTTGTTGATCTCCCGAAGGCGAGCGTTGGCGGGCGAGGCGTGTATTTGACCATTTTCGTAGTAAAAAAGCTGGTTGGAGTAGGTAAAAAACCAGATGCGGCCCCACTGATCCTCGTGTAGGCCCAACACCGAATTATCGGTCAGGCCATCCTGAATGCTGTAGCACTGGAATTGTTGCCCATCGTAGCGGGCCACGCCCCGGTCGGTGGCAAACCAAAGATAGCCCTGACGGTCCTGGATGACCATGTAGGTTTCGGAGCTGGGGAGGCCATCTTCGACCGTATAGTGTAGGTAGACGGGAATAAAAGGCTGGGCCAGTGCGACCGAACCGGGTAAGAGTAAAAGGAAAAGAACCACAATCAACTGCATAAACCACTGTGTTGTCCTAGATCAGTGTTAATTGCGGGCAGCAAAGCGAGCAACCGGGAGGCGGCCGAAACGGCCCTCGTCGAAAAGTTACCGTAAAACTTGACGCGTTGGGGGACCCTCAGGGGAAAGCACCCAAGATTGGTTGAAACATAGAAAAAAGGCAGCGGAAACGCGATGCCACCAGAACGGTTCTGGACGCGAGTTTGAATAAACAAGGTACAATTTATCGGGCAAAAGCGACAGTCCTATTTGGTAGCTAGCCGTCCCAAACCAGCGAAATGGGGCGAATTTTGGAGAAATTTTATTTTTTTGAGTAACTTTTTCTAGCATGGCACGTCCAAAAGATGTAACTTAGTTTCGAAATAAAACTAAGTAAACTTTTGACCCCAAGTTTTGTTTAACAGATCACAGTAAATGCTCTTTACCATGACAGAATTGGCATTAGCACAACAAGCGCTCCCTCAAAACGGCTTCCTCGATATTGAAGTGGACCCGACCCTCGATTTGGTGGAGGAAATCAGCCGGCTGAAGCGCGAAAAAAATGCGATCATCCTGGCGCATTATTACCAGGAGGCGGAAATCCAGGATATTGCCGACTACATCGGCGACAGCTTGGGGCTTTCGCAGCAGGCTGCCGAAACCGACGCGGACATCATCGTTTTTGCCGGTGTTCACTTTATGGCCGAAACGGCCAAGATGCTTTCCCCCGAAAAGAAGGTTTTGCTACCCGATTTCAAGGCGGGTTGCTCGCTGGCGGATTCTTGCCCGCCCCACCTTTTTCGAAAGTTCAAGGAGCGGTACCCCGATCACGTGGTGGTCAGCTACATCAATTGTACGGCGGAATTGAAGACCCTGACCGACATTTGCTGCACCTCGAGCAATGCCGTCCACGTCATCAACAGCATCCCCAAAGACCGGGGCATTATTTTTGCTCCCGACCGCAATTTGGGGCACTACCTCATTAAGAAAACTGGCCGCGATCTCGTGCTCTGGAATGGGACCTGCATGGTCCACGAAATTTTTTCACACGAAAAAATTACCAAGCTGCAATTGCGTCACCCGGAGGCCAAATTTCTCGCCCACCCCGAGTGCGAACCTCACCTCCTCGAAATGGCCGACTACATCGGCTCCACCAGTGGCCTGCTGCGCTACACGCAGGAAAATCCAGCCACCGAATTCATCGTGGCCACCGAGTCCGGCATCCTCCACCAGATGATGAAAGCCTCGCCACACAAGACTTTTTAGAGCGGAGAGGGGGGGGGGGGGGGGGGGGGGGGGGGG
>CALCCH010000506.1 GCA_937899855.1 uncultured Saprospirales bacterium
GGGTGGGCGGCGGGCTATTCCGGGGGTAGGCCGGTTTGGTCCAGCAGTTGAGACATTTCCTCCCAGGCCACCGGTTCGAACTCGAACTCGTGTTCCGTGACGTTCCGTCGGACTTCCCCTTCCCAAAAATGATCTTGCTCCTTCATTTGGACGTTCGGTTGCGGTGATAAAATTTACCCAGCGTGGCCCGGAGCGACTCCCGCGCTTTGGCCAGCCGCCACTTGCTGTTGCCCGGGGTAATGTCGAGCAATTGGGCGATTTCTTCGTGTTTGTCCCCGTCGATGACGTAGAGGCTGAATACGAGGCGCAGGGCTTCGGGCAATTGTTGGATGTGTTTGAAAATGTCTTCGGCTTCCAACTGCGCCTCGATCTCATTGCGGACCGCGGGAGCCACGGGGGGAGTGGTGGTCGATACTTGTTGCTGGCGCGACGTCTTGCGGAAATGGTCGATCGTCACGCGAAAGGTAATGGTCGACAGCCAGCCGGCGAAGGAGCCCTCCTCCCGATACTGGGGCAGGGCCGTAAAGATTTTCAGGAAGGCCTGATTGAGCAAGGCCCGCGCTTCCTCGCGATCCTGGGTGTAGCGCATCGGGATACCGAGCAACTTGCCGTAGTATTTTTGGTACAATGCCTGTTGGGCCAGCCGATCCCCCCGCAGGCATCCCTGGCGTAAGGTTTCGTCCGAGCTTTGTTTTCCGTATGGCATTGTAATCCTTTTTACCCCTACTATCGCACCACTGGCGAAAAGGGTTAGTGGAAAAGTAAAGTTTTTTTGAAAATTTGTGGAAGTTTAGAAAAGAGGGCTCTTGGGCCCCTAGTCACAGTGGTTCAAGTCAGGAGGTGTCCCCTTTATCTTCTGAGCAATCGCTTGCTAAGGGGAAGGCGTTTATTACTATTTTAAGTTTTTACCAGCCGTATCCATGGAATCACAAATCTAAAATTCCAAATGTTTGATGGTATGGAGTCTGAATATCAATAATATCAAATTTAGGGGTAGTCCCCGTTCTCAAAGTATTTAATGTATTTTTTGATCGACTATCAGAAGTGACAAAATGGGTTATGCTGCTATCTAATAAAACACTGTTATGCTTCATAACCTCCTCTTAAATCCCGTAGCCAACCATCCACATCATTAATGGTTTGCCAATTCTTCTTGGCTTTAGAAATTAATCGCCCCAAATATTTACTATCGAATTTAGGTTGATAGTCAATTAATTTAATAAGTTTGAGAGATTTCGTATCCAATTCACCCGTTTCAATATTTTGTTTCCCTTTTGCTCGGATGCCATACTTTTTGTAGAGTAGATTACTTTCTTGATCTCTTAAAAAATCTTCACCAGTTTCAATGGCTAAATACCCGTAATCTTCTGTATCCAGATGTATATTAGCTTTACTCTTTCCTCCTGCATTTTTTAATTCTCCGTAAAAATAAAATTCAGCTTCCACCCATATATTTTCAGTTCTAAAATAATGGGTCTTTGGAGATATGAATAATTCATAATCCTCTTTGAGAGACGTTTTTATTTGAAATTCATAATCTTTTTGCAGTGATAGGTTCTGTATGTTTTCTAATGCCCTCGCAGTTTTTAGTTCTAGAAAATCTATGGAGTTATTTAATTGAACTTGAGATAGGATGGCACTAAATCCAATAACAGCCTGCATAGTGGTTTTAAAAATGTGCTTTACGGAGCCTTCGGTAATGTCATAAGTAATTAGTGGTCTTTCTTTTTTCGAATTTGGATACAATAGCGCCTCGACATCTTGAAGTAAATTCGAAATGTACTTTATATCGTAGTTTTCAGGTTTAAGCTCTTCATTTCCTGATTTTCCCACTACTCTTATCTCTATGTGACCTAACTTATTCATTGCTTACAAAGATAATGAAAAATTGCATTACAGGTTAAAAATTTAACCCTTTGGCTATGTTAGCCTGTGTAATGTTAATGGCTGATTATGAGGCATTTAAAAGTGGGTGTTTTTTGTCAATTAGCCATCGTGTAGCTTTGCGATATTTTATACCCATCCTCCATCTGAATAAGAACAACAGCCAAAATCATCCATATTTCCATTTTGGAGATGCCTGTCAATCGTGGCTTATAGAGTCAGCCAAGTACCAGTCGGACCCTGTACAAAAGCTACCTTGGTCGGAGGGAACGGACCTTCCCTTCGACCAAGGTGATTCCAGACAAATCTCACTCCCTACTCACCACAAAATTGGCCAGCACGTATTTGTCATTCCGCAAAACCCGCAGGGTATACACCCCTTCCCGATACCGAGCCACGTCCAGCTCCAGATTCCGCAAGTCACTCATCCCCCGGTACAGCACCTTGCCGTACACATCGTTGACGATGATTTGGTAAGGTCCTGCCTCTGATCCCCACTCCTCCGCTGGATCGGCAATCGCAATGCGCAGCACCTCCCGGGCGGGATTCGGATGGAGGTCCAGACCCAGCTGCCATTCGCAACGCTCCACGTTGAAAAAAGCGCTCACCCGTCTTGTTTGCCCACAAGTCCCGGTGGCCGTTACCTTGAGGAGCATGCTGCCGGTGCCGTTGGGCGATACGTTGACGTAAGTCCCCGTCGAAGGTGAAAGGAAGCCCTTGCTGGTGGCCCAACGGTAGGTGACGTCCGGGGCGGGGCTGGAAATTCGGTACTGCCCCAGCCCACTCAATCCCCCAAAGGTTTCGTAACAGGCCGGGTTGACCTCAACGATAGCAAAGGGCGGAAC
>CALCCH010000507.1 GCA_937899855.1 uncultured Saprospirales bacterium
TTTGTTGTGGTTTGTTGTTGTTTGTTGTGTTAGGTTGTGGTTGGTTGTGGTTTGCGGTGGCGGTAATTGCTCGGTTTTGCTTATGGGTGTGTGGGAGGGGGTAATCGCTGCTCAGGACCTCCCAGGTGGTCTGGAAGCCGACGATTTCGGTTTCGGTTTCGAATTCGTCGACGGTTCCGGTGATGTTGATCAGGTCGCCTACCGACAGGGAGGGGGCACTACTGGTGAAAACCAGGAGGCCTTCGGAAGTCCCGGGATCGCCATCCTCCCGGCTGGGGATGGACTGGAGGAAAAAGCCCCGGTTGAAGGTGGCGGTCACGACATTGGAGTCGCTGCGGACGAGTTGGCCCCGGAAGGGGCTGGCCAGTCCGTCGCCCTGAATGTCGCTGATGCGGACGTTGGTTTGGGCGGCGAGGGAGCAGCAAATGGTAAGGCAGGTGTAAAAAGTAAGGTAGTATCGGATCATACGGCGTCGGGTACTTAGCATTCTTGTGTTCAGTCATTAAATTCGCGACCGGTGGCCACGCGGGGCAAAGGTAGTGCAATCTGGGGAAAGGTGGGGGCCGCCAATGGCCCCTTTTGGTGTCCAAAAGACAATTTATCAGTGGGCGACTAAACATTTGAGACTCCAAAATTATTTTCTACTCATGACTGAACCTAAAACTTCGATCTACTACCGGGCTTACAACCCACTCGTACAGGCTACGGGTATTTTTTTCCTCGGTATTCTGGTGAGTTTGCTGGCAAAATTGATCAATGCCCTGGGTATCCTCGAAATCGGCAACCGTTTTCCCTGGATGTCGGCCGCGGCTTTTTTGCTCTTCTTCGCCCTCATCAACAGTCTTTCCAGTCTTTCGGCGGAGGACCTCAACAAGTACTGGGGCCGCTCCATGTTGGCCTTTGCCGCCCTCGCGGTGGCCTCCGGATTGACGGCATACGGACTTTCGTCCCTATCCATCAACGAAGCGGGATCCTATCGGTGGATTTTTATCGTTCTAACTTTTGGGTACCTGGTCTTTCTTTCCATCATCGGCTTGATGAAAAACATCGTCGAGTTTGCGGAGCGGGAGGATTGGCAAAGTCCCAAAAAGAAGAAAAATAAATAAAATTGTTGATATGAATTATCTATCGGGTTTTTTGATGGTCACCTTATTGTTTTGCGCAGCTTGTAACCAAGCCCAACAGGCGCGGACCAACGTCGCGGCGGCGACTACAAACCTGGGACCGGTGCCCACGCCCGCGGCGGCGGATTTGACCAAGGTGGAAAAATCAAAGGAGGAGTGGCAAGCCGAATTGACCAGCCAAGAGTTTTACGTCCTTCGCCAAAAGGGGACCGAACGGGCCTTTAGCGGCGATTTGTGGGACAACAAGGAGCGGGGCATCTACACCTGCGCGGGTTGTGAATTGCCGCTGTTTTCTTCGGATACCAAGTACCGGTCGGGAACCGGTTGGCCGAGTTATTACGCACCCATCGACGAGGCCTACATCGCCGAGGAGGAGGATCTCCAATACGGTTGGAATCGGGTGGAGGTGCTTTGTGCGCGTTGTGATGGGCATTTGGGACACGTTTTTGAGGACGGGCCGGAGCCGACGGGGCTGCGTTATTGCATCAATTCGGTGTCGCTGGACTTTGTGCCCGCCACCGAACTCGCTCGGGACGAGTCCGCAGAACAGAATTGAGGACGGATCCCACCGGGGGGAAGTGTAGGAAGGTGGTCTCGGGGTGGAATTGTCCGGTTTAGGGTTGAAAAATATTGGATTTTTTTCAATTTTTGTGCAGCGTTTTTATTCTAGGATCAGCTTGGCAAGATCAATGCAAGGATAAAGGCGTTCGCAAAATTTTGCCCTAAAATTAAATTCCCATGAGAAATCTCGTCTTCCTGCTCGGTTGTGTACTACTGGTGAACGCTTGTACCCCGGATGCCTCCGCCCCCCAAGCCACGACCAGCTCCGCCTCCTTTGACGACCAAAACCTGTTCGAACGGCTGCCCAGTGATCAGACCCAGATCACTTTCAACAATCAGGTGACCGAAAACCTCGAACTCAATACCTTTACCAACGACGGGATCGTACAGGGCGCCGGTGTCGGCGTACTCGACGTCAATAAGGACGGGCTGCCCGACGTTTTCTTCGCCGGTAATATGGTTTCCGATCAGCTGTACCTCAACGAAGGCGATTTCCGTTTCCAAAACATTTCCCAAACTGCGGGCTTTGCCCAGGAATCCACCTGGAGTACCGGCGTGGCCATCGTCGACATCAACAACGATGGCTACGACGACATCTACGTCTGCAAATTCATCTACGCCGACCCCGCCCGCCGTCGCAACAAACTCTACCTCAACAACCAGGACAACACCTTCACCGAAAAAGCGGTCGAATACGGCATCGCCGACGAGGGCTACAGCATCATGGCCAACTTTTTTGACTACGACGGCGATGGCGACCTCGACCTCTACGTCGCCAACCAACCCCCCGCCGCCACCCAACTGCGCAAAAACATCAAACCCAGCGATACCCAGTACACGGACCGCCTCTACCGCAACGATGGCCAGCGCTTTACGGACGTGACCGTCGCGGCGGGTGTCCAAAACAACTGCTTCTCCCTCAGTGCCACGGCCAGCGATTTTAACGACGACGGCTACCCCGATCTCTACGTGGCCTCCGATTACGACGAGCCCGACTTGTTTTACCAAAATAACGGCGACGGGACCTTTACCAACGTCGCCAACGAAGCCCTCCAACACATCAGCAACTTTAGCATGGGCGCCGACGTCGCCGACATCAACAACGATGGCTATATGGACCTTTTTACCGCCGATATGGTGGCCGAGGACAATTTCCGTAACAAGACCAACATGAGCAGTATGGCGGTGGAGAAGTTCTGGGGCTTGGTCAAGATGGGCTACCACTACCAGTTTATGTTCAACTCGCTCCAACTCAACAACGGCAACGGCACCTTTAGCGAGATCGCCCAGATGTCGGGAGTCTCAAAAACCGACTGGAGCTGGTCGGCCCTCTTCGTCGACGCCGATCAGGATGGCTACAAAGACCTCTTCGTGACCAACGGCATCCTCAAAGAAATCCGCAACAAAGACTACCGCAATCAACTGAAAAAATTGGTGGCCGATCGCAAGGCCCAGGCGGGGGGAAATACCAAGTTTGATCCCCTCGAACTATCGGGTATGGCCCCCTCGGTCAAAATTAAAAACCGCGCTTTTCGCAATACGGGGGACCTCGTCTTCGAGAGCAAAACCGACGCCTGGGGCTTTGAAAAGCCGGGTTGGTCGCAGGGCATGGCCTACGCCGACTTTGACCAAGATGGCGATTTGGACTTTGTGATCAACAATACCAACGAAGCCGCCGATATCTATCGCAATCGGGTCAACGAACGCGGAGGACAAAATTTCTTGTCAGTGACGGCTACCGGAATGCCCCAAAACGGCAGCGGTGTCAACGCCCGCGTCTGGATTGAATACGGAGAGGGTAGCCAACAAGTCAGCGACTTGACGCCCTACCGCGGCTACATGTCCACCAGTCAGAACGTGGCGCACTTTGGCTTGGGCCAACAAGCGGAGGTGGCGCGGGTACGCGTGGTCTTCCCGGATGGGAAGGAATGGCGGCAGGAGGGCGTAGCGGCCAATCAAAAACTGGTGGCGACCTACCGTACCGACCTGCCCACTGCGGAGGTGGAGCGCACTCCAGCGACTTATTTCCAATCCCTGACCACCGCGGAGATGGCGATCAACTACGAAGAAAATCCCTTCGACGATTACGATCGGGAGGTACTGATTCCCTACAAAATGTCGAACCTGGGCCCCATCCTAGCCGTGGCCGACGTCAATCAGGATGGCAACGACGATTTCTACCTCGGTGGAGCGGTAGGGGTGCCGGGAAAACTTTATGTACAGGACGCCGAAGGACGTTTTACCTATTCGCCCCAAAACGTTTTTGAGGGCGATAAGCCTTACGAAGACGGTGCAGCTCAGTTTGTCGACGTCGAATTGGATGGCGATATGGACCTCTACGTAGCTACCGGAGGCAATGAGTATCCGCAAAATACCAACGGCTACCAGGATCGCTTGTACATCAACGCTGGGGATGGTAACTTTCTCAAAACCACGGCCGTTCCCGAGATGACGACGAGCACCGGAGCGGTCTGCCCACTGGACTACGATAACGATGGCGATTTGGACTTTTTTGTGGGCGGACGGCAGTTGCCCGGCGCCTACGGTCGGCGGGTGAGTAGCTTTTTGCTCGAAAATACCCAGAGCAGTTTGGTCGACGTTACCGCCAGCAAGACCGAAGGGTTTACCGACCTGGGGATGGTGACGGATGCCAAATGGGTGGATCTCGATGGTGATGAGCAGGCGGAGTTGGTGGTGGTGGGGGAGTGGATGCCCGTTCGGATTTTCAAGCTGCGGGAGGGCCGTTTGGTCCCGACGGAGAATCCCAGTTTGGAGCCCAGCAATGGGCTTTGGAGCAGCCTGGAAACCCTGGATGTCGATGGCGATGGGGACCTGGATTTGATTGCCGGCAATTACGGTTTGAATTACAAGTACACCGCCAGTGTATCCAATCCTTTTACGCTCTACGTCAAGGACTTTGACGAAAACGGGACCAATGATGTTTACCTGGGGTATCACGACCAGGCGGACGGTAAGCTGTACCCCGTACGCGGGCGCCAGTGCTCTTCCGAGCAGATGCCTTTCGTCAAGGAAAAGTTTAAGAATTACGATGCCTTTGGCAAGGCCACTTTGGTGGACGTATTGGAAGGGCGTTTGGACGGCAGTACGGTACAGGAGTGCTATACCTTTGCCCATACGGTGTTTCTCAATGATGGAAAGGGCAGTTTCAAGACCCGCGAGCTGCCCAAGCTGGCGCAGATTGCTCCGATCTACGACATGGTGGTCCGCGATTTTGATGGTGATGGCCAGTTGGATTTGTTTTGCGTGGGCAATTTCCACCAGCGGGAGGTAGAGACGACCCGTAGCGATGCGGGGGTGGGTGCGCTTTTGCTGGGGGATGGTGCTGGTGGCTTTACGGCGGTATCGCCGAGTGTGACCGGGGTAGTGGCCAAGGAAGACGCGCGGGCGGTGGTGTGGCTAAACAATAAGGGCCAACGCCCGGTGATGGCGATTGCCAACAATGGCGCCCCCATGCAATTTTACGTGGAGGCGGCACAATGAGCGGGCGGAGCTCCCTACTGATGCTCGGCGCTTCCTGCCTCCTCTTGTGCAGCGCCTGTTCGACGGTGGAGCTTCCGATCGCACCTTTCAACCATACCGGTACGGCGGGCAAAACGGGGCTTTGGATCACGGCCGAGGACAGCACCGATATGGTCTGCGTTCAGCACTATCGGGCCGATCGACTCCATGGTGATTATACCACTTATTTTCCCAGTGGTGCCCTCGCGATCAGTGGGGGCTACCGCAAAGGACGGCGGCACGGTCGTTGGACCCAGTACCGCCCTTCCGGTGAAGTCAGCTCGATTCGCGTTTTTCGTCGCGGCAAGCTACGCAGGATGGTGCTTTACAATCTAAGTTGGTGAGGCCCGGTGGGGATTGAGACTTCCAAGCTACCCGCTACCCGTTCTTTTCTCCTTGCTTTCGGCGGATCTTTTGGTCGTTGTTGCTTTCGTAGATGGTAAAGTGTTCGTACTTGATGGGATCGGATTCTGCCCAGATGTCCTTACCGATATTGCAAAGGACCACCAATTCCTCGTAAATTTTATTGCCTTGTTCCACGCGACGTTCGACGGCGATGTCGCGTTCGGAGACTTTGTCCTGTTGGATGTTGAGGGCGTTTTCAAAATTGCGGCAGGCGTCCAGTACTTTTTGGATATTGTTTTCGCTGACGCCCACTTCGGCGAGGAAGTCGATCTGTTGGCGGGCGACCCGGGCCACGCGGCGGCCGCAAAACAGCAGCTGGGCATCGGGCATATCTCCCATTTTGGCGGTTCCAAATTTGCGGTAGCGGCCCGAGCGGTTGTTGTACTTGATGGCCACGCGGGTCATGATGCTGCGGATGGCGGACTTGAGGCGTTCGGCGGCTTTGGATTTCTTTTCGGTACTCAGCATTTGGTCGCCGACGAGCTCGTCGTCATCGGGCAGTTGGCGAAACCGATCACACATGGCGAGGAAGCGGGCGAGGCGGTCCTGGTCGTAGCCGTACTGGGTAAATTGGGCGAGGTCGCGTTTGGCGTATTTGATGCGCTCCATACACTGTAGGTACAGGTCGGCATCGGGAAAATTGTACTGGCGATGGACGGCTTGTTTTTTCATCGGGGCGGGAGTTTATACAAAAATAGGGGGGGAGATGGAAAAAACAAAAGTTTTGATCGAAAGAATCGTCTTGTTTGTTTGATGAATTTTATTTTACTCCTACAGAATTTTCTGCTCAATTATACATAATAAAACCCTCTCTAGAGCGGTTTCCTTCGAGTATTTGGAAAAAAAAGCGTCCCGTAGCGGGATAATGATTGTCCAATACGTACCTTTATAATGGATTTCAAGCAACAAAGGAATCCACTCAAGCTGCAGATTGCGACCCCTGCGAAGCGTTCCGGTTTGCTTCAACACGGTCGCAGTTATAATCTCATGCTTTCGAGCGTTGTAAAAAATTACAACCTGATCTCAGTCGCAGAATCCCTACGGATTCTGCTTTTTTTATCCTCGTGCTCCATTTTACGCTCCCAGCCGCTTCAAAGTTGTTAAATTGTCTAAAGGAAAAGTTATTAAGGAAAAATAGCATACTTATTGCTGTTTCTTATCCGTTAGTTTGGGAAATTAGTAGGAACCCGGTTTCCCCCCCACACTTATTTTCTAATCGCTGAACAAAACTTTGGAACCTTATGCGCCTTACCCCGATCCTCGCCGTGTTGTTTTTATTGGGCAGCCTCGTCTTTACCACTGCTTGTAAAAAAGATGACGACCAACCCGAAGGCCCCGCTACGACCGCCAAATTTTACCGTCTCGACGCTTTCGAAGTAGATGTGGAGCCCAGCAATCGCCTCGTCAAAATTCTTTTCCAGGTCAAAGATTACGAAAATAATGGCATCGCCGGACTTACGGCCGATGACTTCGACGTATACGAAAACGCGGGTAAGATCGACCTGGAATCCGACCTCCGCATCGCCCCCGACTCGATTCCCTACCGGCTAAAAACCGTCCTCCTGCTCGACCTGTCCCGCTCCGTCGAGGGCTTCGTGGATCAAATCAAAGCGGCCTCCATCGCGCTGGTCAATAAGAAACTCAGCAATCAGGAGGTCGCCATCTACACCTTCGACGCCCAGGCCACCCTCATCCAGGACTTTACCACCCGCAGCGACAAGCTCATCGAAGCCATCAACAATATCCCCGAAACCGGGCTGACCAATTCGACCAATCTCTACGGCGCCATCCAGAGTGTCTCCAATCTGTGGACCGACATCTACACCACCTCCAATATCGAGGATGGCAGTTTGGTGATCTTCACTGACGGTCGGCACAATGCCACCCCCAATATCACCCTAAACGATGCCATGAATTCGCTCAGCGGCAAAAAGCGCTACATCGCGGCCCTCAGCAGTGGCGACCTGGACGAGGATGCCCTACGTACCCTAGCCCAGAGCGACAACAATTACTATCAGGCGGAGGACGTTGCTTCGATCGAGCAAATGTTCCTCAGTATCCAAGAAGAGATCAGCAGCCTGTCGAACAGCGTTTATTACATGTTCTATCAAAGCCCCATCACCGATCCGACCCCCTTCGAAAACGAATTGCGGATCGAGATCTTCGACAATGCCAATACCGGCAACGATGGCCAATTGATCGAAACCTTCAACAGCGCGGGCTTCGGACAGTAAGCTGGCCTCCGGTTACGACAACAAAAACGGGCGTCCCGGTCAGCACTGATCGGGACGCCTTCTGTTTTGGGGCAGTATTAAATCCTACCGGTTGACCACTATTTTGGTGTTGGAGATGATACCTTCGGCTCCCTGAACGACCGCGAAATAAATGCCATTGCTCCGCTCGCCGATTGCCATTTGGTTAAAGCCTTCCCCGAGCGGCATCCGATCGAGCAGTCGCCCCTGCAGATCAAAAAGTAGGAGGTCCCGATCGGCTTTGGGAACTTCTACGTTGAGGAAATCATCGCCACCTCCGACCAGGGTGGGGTAGATTTTAATTTGGGCCGCTTCCGCCTCGCTTTCCGCATTCGCCGAGCGGTCTACGCCGCCATACCCACCGTGCAGGCAATTGCCCAGGGCGGAAAAGCTAAATTCCTCGATGGCCCAACCGTCGCAGGGGGAGGATTGGACCAGGCTGACCGCATAGTCGTATCCCGGCCAGAAACTCCAACCGTTGCCGGGGTTGCCCCCTCTCCAAACGTCGAGCAAATTGATTTCATCCACTTTACCGACGTCCCCTTCAATCCAACCGGAGGATTTCCAGTTGATGCAGAAGTCGGGGTTTTGGGGCAGGTATTGACAGATGATGACGATGTACTTCGATCCACAGCTGGAGCCGGAGGGATCCATGACGGGAGGCATGGCACTGGCGCAAATCGTACCGCCGTCCTGAACGACGGCACCGTTGTCGTTGCGGATGGTGAATTGGGTTTCCGGTGCGTTAACGAAAAATGTTTCCCGCGTCGCTTCCCAACTGCTACAGTTGTTTTGGACGGCCAACATGACTTCGTAATAGTAGCCGGGCCAGAAGGGCCAGCCCTGGTTGATGTTCCACACTTCCAGGAGGTTGAGTTCCGTGGGTACCGCTCCGACGATCCAGCCCGTACCGTTCCAATTGATACAGCCCGCATCATTGGGGTTGGCCTTTTGGCAAATGGTGATCATGTATTCATTGTTTCCCTCCGTCCCATTGGTATTGAGGATCACATCCTCGCCGCAGCAGTAGCTATCTTCCAGACTGATCTGGGGGACGGGATCTCCGACGATGGCATTATTGGTGGAGGTAATATTGGGGGACGATGCGGCTTGAAAACCAACGGGGTTGCACTCGGTATTTACCGCGCGTCGACTGAGATAAGTCGTCGCGCTGACGCGGACGTAGTATCGGCCGGGGGCCAGATTGCTAAAGCTAGTGCGGCTGGCGTCGGTCTGGCGGTTGGTGACGGCCACCTGGCCCCCACCGGGAGGGAGGCGGAACAGGGTGTAGGAAAAGGCGGGGACTCGAGCGCCATTGATGAGTACCGTCTCGTTGGGGAAGCAGTGGGGAGTAAAGAGGCCGCCCACGTAGGCCCGGTCGGCGGGTGTCGTTTCGGCGTCGACCTCCAGGGTGCCGCAGGCGGTCTGGCGGAGGGTTTGGGCCTGGGTAAATTGTGGCAGCGAAGCGAACAGCCAAGCAGCACAAAGGATAAAGAATACGGATGTTTTCATGATTTATGGTTTAAGATGAAAAAATGCAATACCGGTTCCACCCCACTGGCGGATCATGGCCGTAGGAAAGAATAAAAGGCGCTGTTACCGAGCGTCACCGACGAAGTAGGGCTGTGCCGGCCCCGTAGTGGGGGACGGTACGAGCTTCCTTCGGAGTGCTGGACGTACTCGGAGCTTGGGTTGCGAATTCGGATGAAACGGTTGCGGAATTACTACCCCCCACTCGCCGAATGCGATGCGGGTGGTTTAAAATACGATCAATGGAAATGGGTACGGATCAACCAATGACCAGGCTTCCGTACGTGTTCCACGTTGGGTACTTGATGGTATTGCTTCAGCAATAAAATCAAACTACCATTAGATGGACTTGGGAATTGAATTTAAACAGGCGGGTCTAGATCTTTAGCTTATTATATTTTTAAGGGATGAACAAGATGCTATTAGTTGTCGCTTGCCATCTTGAGGTCAAGATAACAACTTTAATCATATCATGCTCAATCAAGGGATATTGATTTCCAATTTTTTTGAGGTAAAAATCACTAAGGAATTGCTTAGCTTTAAGCAAAGCCAATAATGTTCTCTTCATGGAAGACCTCGATCACATCCTCACTCACCAGGGCGAAGCGCGTAAAAATTACTTCAACGCCATGGCACCGCCCATTGTCCAAACCAGCAATTTCGTTTTCGATACCCTGGATGATTTTCGGGCTGCCTTCGTCGATGAGTTGTCCGCTCACGTTTACACCCGTGGGAACAATCCCACCAATAAAATCTTACGGGAAAAACTGGCGGCCCTGGAAGGTACCGAAGACGCCCTGGTCTTTGGTAGCGGTGCGGCGGCTGTGGCGGCGGCGGTCATCGCCTGTGTGCAAAGTGGGGACCACATCGTCTGTGTCCAGTCGCCTTACAGTTGGACCTACAAGTTGCTGACCCTCTTCTTGGCGCGTTTTGGGGTGAGTCACACCTTTGTGGACGGTCGGTCGGTAGCGGCGATCGAAGCCGCCATCCAGCCCAATACCAAATTGCTCTATCTGGAAAGTCCCAGCTCCATCACTTTCGAGCTTCAGGACTTGGCCGCTTGCACGGCATTGGCCAAGGAGCGGAACCTACTGACCGCGATTGACAACAGCTACGCCTCGCCCATTTTTCAGCAACCCAGTCGTTGGGGCATTGCCCTGGTCATCCACTCCGGCACCAAATACATCGCCGTGGTACTGGGCGTGGTTTGCGCCAGTAAGCCGTTGATCCAAAAGATATTCAACTCCGAGTACATGACCCTGGGGGCCATTTTATCGCCCTCGGATGCTTTTTTGGCCATTCGTGGCTTGCGCACCCTCCGCCTCCGCATGGAGCGCAGCGATACCAGTGCCCGTTATTTGATCGATCGTCTGGCAGCCCATCCACGCGTGGAGCGGGTCAACTATCCTTTTGCATCGGATAATCCTCAACGCGCGTTGGCCGAGCGGCAGATGAGTGGTGCGGGAGGACTGTTTTCCGTGCAACTCAAAGCTCGCAACATCGCTGAGATGGAGGCTTTTTTCCACCGCCTGGAACGTTTCCTGTTGGCCGTCTCTTGGGGCGGCTACGAGTCGCTCGCCCTGCCATTCTGTGCCTTTTACAATGTCCCGAACCGCGAAGACAGTACGATTCCTTGGAACCTGGTCCGCTTTTACATTGGACTGGAGGACCCCGAGTGGCTCTGGAAAGACCTGGAGCGCGCCTTGGTCTGGCCGGCGTAAATCAAACGCCAGCGCTTTACCTTCCCCAAGTTCTCGACCGTGGACTGGTATCCAGGCTTCCGTACTTTCTGTCGTATCATTCGGGGTAGCATTGGGATGGTTTTGGCTTCCGCTACGACCGCCAATGGTGTTTTTGTCGATAGCCAAGACCACGGATGGAAGAGATTGCGTAGGAGTTATGGAGGAGGTTGGAGGAGGTTGGAGGAGGTTGGAGGAGTGGTGGAGGAGTGGTGGGGAAGGTGGGGAAAAGAAGAATTTGTAAAATTATTGTTATTTTATCTGTGAGAGTATTGGTCTTGAGGGTGGGTTCCCACCCAAGCCACCGCCGCCAGTCGTCGCTCGATTTCATGGCTTGAGGATATAGCTCCGCCCGCCACTTGGTCGAGCCCTTCGACCGCAAGGTTACCAAGACGTTTCCCCGGGATATCTTTTACTTGGGTCCCATCCGAGAAAATGTCCCTACATAGACGCATTTGGCCCTTTTTTTCCACAAATAAAATGGGGGGAAAGGCGGTGGAATCGGCTGGAGGCCCCGTAAATGCTTGGGAAAAAAGTTGAAAAAAAAACGCGATTTTCAAATTTTAACATTTGGCTCTGGGCTTAAAGCCCCTGGATTTCTCCCACCAAATAGGTCTGGGCCCGCCCACTTAGGATGACTCGATCGCCCCGCAGGACGCAGAGGACGGTCCCCCCGCGCGTGGAAAGCTGTTGACCCACCAACTCTTCCCGTCCCAGTTGAGCCGCCCAGAAGGGCGTCAAGCTGGTGTGGGCCGAACCCGTCACGGGATCCTCGTCGATACCGGCTGGGGAATAAAAGCAGCGGGAGACGAAGTCGACCTGCCGGCCCGGGGCGGTGACGATGACGCCCCGGCTGTCGAGCGATTGGAGGATGCGGAAATGGGGTTGGAGCGCTTCGACCTCGGCCTGGGTGGCGACTTCCACCAGGTAGTCGTCGCGACCGCGGAAGCAGGATTTAATGTGGAGGCCTTCGAGGGCCTGACGTAGGATGGGGGGAGGGGCCAGACTGGCCAATTGGTCGGCGGGAAAATCCATGGCGTAGCCCTCGGCCTCGCGTTTGACCTGGAGTAGGCCGCTGCGGGTCTGGAAGTGGAGGATCGGATCGGGGTGGTCCAGGTGTTGAAACAGCACGTGGGCCGTGGCGAGGGTGGCGTGCCCACAAAGGTCGACTTCTACTGCGGGGGTAAACCAGCGCAGGTGAAAATGGGCACCCTCGGGAACGAAGAAGGCCGTTTCGGCCAGGTTGTTTTCCGCTGCGATGTTTTGCATCAGGTCGTCGGGAATCCAGGCTGGGAGCGGACAGACCGCCGCGGGATTGCCACCGAACAATTGATCGCTAAAGGCGTCGACTTGAAAGAGTTTCATAAGGATTATTGCGTAACGATGATGAATTTGTTTTTGCGACCGTTCTCTACCATCAGGTATTTGCCGTGGAGCAAGGCCGTGGCATCGACCCGGTACTCGTGGTCCTTTATCTTTTCCTTGTTGACCGCAATGGCATTGCCCTTGATCGACCGGCGGGCCTCTCCCTTGGAGGACTGAATGCTGGTGTGCTCGGCGAGGAGGTCTACGATGTTAATGCCCGCCGCCAATTGGTCCCGTTCGATTTGGAAGCTGGGGATTTCTTGGGCGACCGTTGCCAGAGATGTTTCGTCCAGGCCCAGCAGGGTATCGCGGTTGGCTTTTTTGTTGAACAGCAACTCGGATACGCTCAGAACACTCTCGTAGGCCGCGCGAGAGTGGACCCGGACGGTCAATTCTTCGGCCAGTTGGGCTTTGACGCTGATGGGGTCTTCGTCGACTCGATCGAGGAGGGCCTGCATTTCTTCGCGGGGGCGCAGGCTAAAGTAGCGGATGTAATTCCTCAAATCCGCATCATCGGCTTTGAGCCAGAACTGGAAAAATTGGTAGGGGCTGGTCAGCTCGGGCGACAACCAGATGTTGCCCCGTTCGGATTTGCCAAATTTGCTGCCGTCGGCTTTGGTGAGCAGGGGGGTGGTAACGGCGTGCGCCTTACCGTCCACATTGCGGCGGATAAACTCCGTACCGGAGGTGATGTTGCCCCACTGGTCGGAGCCCACCATTTGGAGGCGGCAATCGTGCTGGGTGTACAGGCACTGGAAGTCGTAGGCCTGCAGCAGTTGGTAGCTGAATTCGGTAAAGGACAGGCCGGTTTCCAAGCGTTTTTTTACCGAATCTTTGGAGGACATGTAGTTGACCGTCAGGGTTTTGCCCACCTGTCGGAGAAAATCCAGGACGTTCATGTCGCGGTAAAAATCCAGGTTGTTGACAATGATGGCGGCGTTGGGGCCTTCAAAGTCGAGGAAGCGGGCAAACTGACGGGACTGGAATTCGAGGTTGTGGTCGAGTTCGTCGTAGCTTTTGAGTTCGCGCTCCTTGTCTTTGCCGGAGGGGTCGCCGATGCGGCCGGTGGCGCCACCCATGAGGATGATGGGGCGGTGGCCCGCGTCCTGGAAGAGGCGGAGCAGCATGATTTGGACGTAGTTGCCAATGGTGAGGGAGGGGGCAGTGGGGTCAAAGCCGATGTAGCCGGTGATCATGCCGTCCTGGAGGAGGGCGTCGGTGCCGGGGGTCATTTGGTGGATCATGCCCCGCCATTGGAGTTCTTCGAGAAAGTTCATAAGTACAGATTAAATCTTTTTTCCATTAGGTACCACAGAGTGACGCGGAGGACCACTGAGGGCCACCGAGTAGAGGTGCTTAATAGAATAAGCGCATGATCCCCTGCTTGCGCACTTTTCCGTGGAAATTAAATAATAAGCCGAGGCGATAGTTCCCCAGATTGAGATAAGATAACAACTGTGCCGTATGTACATCGGTCAACATTTCTACGGTTTTTAGTTCTACAACCACCCGATTTTCTACGAGTAAATCCATGCGATAGCCGTGGTCTAATTTTACCTCTTTGTAAACGATCGGCATGGGTTTTTCTCGCTCTACGCTGAGTCCTTTTTGGCACAGTTCGTAGTAGCGGCAAGCTTGGTAAGCGGACTCCAGTAATCCGGGGCCCAGTTGTCGGTGGATGTCGATGGCACAGCCAATGATGGTTCCAGAAATTTGATTTTCTAGCATTTTATCTCATTGATAATTTATCTACGTCCTACTCGTCCCTCCGTGTTGCTCTGTGTCTTCGCTGTGTGCTTTGTGGAACAACAACAATACGCAACAGCAATTTGTCGCAAATTTAAAATTTTTTCAAAAGCCCGCCCGTTCGAAATAAAGTTCATTCCACAAAAGTTCCCTATTTTGCGGACCCGAAAAAGCGGGACCCCGTCGATCCATGAAGCTCGAACCCTTTATCGCCCGTCGTTTGGCCGCCTCCGGTACACGCTCCTTCTCGCGGATGATCATCCGGATCGCCATCATTGCCATTGCCCTGAGCCTCACGGTGATGATTACCGCCACCGCCCTCATCCGAGGCTTTCAAAACCAAATCAGCTCTAAGATCTTTGGCTTTTGGGGACACATCCACATCACCGATACCAACCTGAGCCGTTCTTTTGACGCCATCCCCATCGATGCCCAACAGGATTTCTATCCCGCCCTCGATACCGTCGGGTCGGTGAGCTACGTGGGGCCGCTGCGGGTGCTGGGGATCGAATGGGACAACCAAATGGTGGAGCGCGAAACCCACGGCGGCATCCGGCACATCCAGGTCTTTGCCCACCATCCCGGAATCATCAAAACCAAGGACCAAATCGAGGGCATCATCATCAAGGGGATCGGGCCGGACTTCGATTGGAAAAACCTCGAAAATTACCTGGAAGAAGGCCGTGCCATCAGCTATCCCGATTCGAGTGCCTCGCAGGACATCATCATCTCCCGACAAACCGCCAACCGGCTCAAACTGGGGGTGGGCGACCGTTTTGAAGTCAATTACATCGAGGATGGGGAACAGCTGCGGCGGCGCTACGGAGTGTGCGGCATCTATAAAACGGGACTGGAAGAGTACGACCAAAAGTTTGCCCTCGTCGACATCCGGCAATTGCAACAGGTGCTGGG